>JAZQXQ010000144.1:0-5719 GCA_045632965.1 Clostridia bacterium | reverse complement strand
AGCAAGCTCGCCCCGATGACTTTACTCACCTTTTTCATTTTGCTTCGCAAACCGGGCTGGCTGCGCCATCCGGACTGCCGCTTTGGTGCGGGGTGCGTTTCAAGTGCCGCCGGTTTGCTGCGGCAAAACCAGCGGGTTAGGAAACGGGGATAACGCCGCTGCGGCGGCTACACCTCATCACCGCCTACGGCGGAGCTTCTCCTCAAGGAGAGGCCTTTTGGTTGTCTGCCTCCCCCACTTGCCTTCCCCTTGAGGGGAAGGTGGCATGGCGCAGCCATGACGGATGAGGTGTAGCTGCCCGCAGGCAGCGTTATCTTATAATATCGCTGTCAAAACTGCCGCGCAGCGATGATTTCACCCGCGCCTCGGCGCGGATTTCATTGCTCTCAGCGCCCCTTCCTTAGCGTCACATTTGTTACAATTGTAAACACTGCAGAAAACCTATTGACTTTTTATAAGACAAGTTGTAGTATCGCATTAAGACAGTCTGTCTTATTAACAAGGAGGTGCAGGAAATGCTCAAAGATAAACGCCTGCCGGATGCTGAATTTGACGTCATGCAAACAATCTGGGATCAGGAGCCCCCGGTGACGACCGGGATGCTCATGACATTACTGGGAAACGAACGCGGCTGGAAGGTGCAGACCATGGTCACTCTTCTGGCGCGTCTGGCAGACCGCGGGTTCATCCGTGCGGAGAAAGGCACGGGCCGCGAGCGGCTTTTCTATCCCGCCATTTCGCGCGATGAATATCTGCGCATGGAGACCGAAAGCTTTGTCGATCACTACCACAAAAAGAGTATTTCCAGCCTGATCGCCTCCCTCGCGGGCAACCGTCTGACCGAGAGCGATCTGGACGAACTGAGCGCATTCATCAGCCGGGCGCGCAAGGAGAATGAAGGAAAATGACCGCTTTATTGCAAACGCTCTTCACCTGGACGCTGACCACCGCGATCGTCGGCGCGTGTATGCTGTGCCTGTCGCAGCTCCTGCGCAAAAAGATCAGCGCACGCAGCGAATACCTAAGCTGGGTGGCGGTATTGCTGCTGGTGCTTTTGCTTCCCATCAAGCCCGCGCTCACGCCCGCCGTCACCATCCCCGTGCCGGCCGCGCAGGATGAATCAATCACCCCTGTCGCTGCCGCTGCGCCTGCATCCGAAAAGACGCCCGCAGCAACCGGCGCCATCGTCGCAGATGACTATCTGCCCGCGCATGAAAGCGTCTACGCTGCCCCGTCCGGCACGCAAAAGGCCGCTTTCCGCCCGGATATCACGCACATCCTCATCGCTGTGTATCTGCTGGGCGCCGCGGGCATGCTCTTTCTCTCGCTTACAAACCATGTACGCTTCATGCGCCATATCCGCCGCTGGCAAAAGCCCGTCACCGATATGCGCATTCAGGTGATCTACGACCGCGTACGCGAGGAAATGGGCGTCAGGCGTGCCATCCCCCTTTACATCTGTCCGGCGGCAGACAGCCCCATGGTAGCGGGCTTGATCCATCCCAAATTGCTGCTGCCCGACGAGCATCTCAATTTTACCGAACTGCGTTTGGTCCTGCGCCACGAGCTGACGCACATCAAGCGCTGCGACCTTCTCATCAAAGCCTTGCAGCTGCTTTCGCTGTGCCTGCATTGGTTTAATCCGCTTGTTCATGTGATGAACAGCGCCATGCATTACGCCTGCGAAGCCTCCTGCGACGAAAGCGTCGTCCGCGGTGCGGATATGGACGCGCGGCAATACTATTCCGAAACCATCATCGCCGTCATCCGCCGTCAATCGCGCCGCCGTACTGCGCTGTCTACCAGCTTCTACGGAGGAAAGAAAGGAATGAAAAACAGAATTATCACCATCATGGATCCCCGCGTTCGCCGTCTGGGCGCACTGCTGATGATCCCCGTGCTGCTTATGTCGCTCTTCTTCACCGTGGCCGTGGCTACCGAGCCTGCCAAAACCAGCGAGCCCTTCGTCAGCGCCCTTGAAAAGGAAACGGGCGATCTGATCACCGAAGAAGAGGCCGCCGTCCTTGCCCTTAATGCCCTCAAAGAATATGACGATCAGCGTGAATTTGAAGTCATAGGCTTTGAAATCCGCTCCATCACCTGGATGGATACGCCGGTGGAAACCGCCGTTGTGCGCATGCAGCTGAAAGAAAAACCTGAGATCGTCAAGATCGCCTATATCACCGCCCGCGGCAGGGTGCCGCTGGAAATCCGCCAGGTGGCTACCTATGACAGCACCCGCGAAATCTCCCGCTATCTGAACATCGCTTATGTGCAGACGCTGCGCAAGGCGGATTATCCCTTTGCCACGCTGCCGCAGACGGCCTATATCACCGCGCCTGCCGCCGCCTCCGCCAACATCTGCAACGGCACCACCAGCTATGATTATCCGCAGGGCACATATTACAACGGCGTCAAGGTGCAGGTGCTCGAGCTGTTCACCATGCTCAACAATGTGAACATGACAAGCGATAACACCGTCACCTGGGCGCGCGTGAACATCGGCGGCGTGGAGGGCTGGATGCCCCTGCCCGCGCTGACGCACGAAAGCAAAATGGCAGTATCGCCCGCCGCTTTGCCCACGGCCACGCTCGCAACCGACAGCGATACAGGCTATGTGACCGTATATAAAAAGAACGATTTCAAGTCCGCTGTGCTGGAATCTCTCCCCCGCGGCACCGCCGTCACCCTTTTGGGCCGCCTGCGCGATTTCTACCATGTGCAGCTTGCAAACGGCAAGCAGGGCTTTGTAGCCGTCGCCAACATCCGCGTGGACGATACCTGCCTTGCCTCCGTCACCGCCTGCGAGCCGGAGAATTATGATCAGATTCAGCCCGGCTTCCAGGATCTTTATGACGAATACACGGCCGCCGAGCAGAAGCTGTGGGATAAATACGGCGACAGCAACGACTGGTCGCTGGAGGTGCGCGCCCAGCGCACGCAGCTGCAATTGAGCTACGGCTTTGACTGTGAGGAAGGCCGCCAGATGCACATTCTGCCCGGCGAGGGCGATATGACGCAGGCGCAGGCCGCAGAAATTGCCAACCAGCAGATCCTCGAAAAGTACGGCATGGGCCCCGAAAGCTATTACAAACAGAACATTTACTTCTATTATTATATCAGCCAGGAGGACGTGCGCATCTGGCAGTTCCGCTATTCCGCCACCGTCGGCTATCACGATTCCTGGGTGAGGATCAACAGCCGCACGGGCGAAGTGATTGAAGTGGGTCAGGTCGAGCATGTATCCGACTATTCCGGCCCCCGCGCCAACAGCGACGCCACGCAGGACGAGCTGGGCTACTATTTTGACAAGGGCATGGATATCCTCACGCCCTCCGAGCAGGACGCCGCCTGGAAGGATCCCTGCATCGAACTGGCCAAGGAAAAGTTCTTTGAGGTGTATCCCGAGCATACGATGCTTGAGTCCTTTGAGACCGTAGCGCAGCTTCAGCACGACGGCGAAGGCCTCAAATGGTATCTGGTTGACATCATCGTTGATGTAAGCAGCGATTTCAAGACAGGCTTCAGCGTCATCGTCACGCTGGAGGACGAGCAGCGCATCTTCCATACGCCGGTTGATTCGTTCCGCGAGAGCATCAAAGTGATGAAAGAGGAAGCGGCGATCTTCGAGCTGGAAAAGACCATGGGGCGCTTTTTCACCTGGAGTCTCGAAGATCAGGCCAAGTATCGCCCGGACTCTCACACTTTGCCGACGGATGACATGATCCCTGAGGAAAAGGCCATTGAAGTTGCCAAGGAACATCTGCTGCTTGAAGTGATGACAGAAGAAGAACTGCAGCAGCATAAGGTATTTACGTCTCTGGTTTGCTTTGGCGGCGCTGCGGAATGGCGCATTAAATTCTACACCGATGAAGCCCTGAACGGCGAAGTGCTGGACGGCTATGAAGTTGTCATTGCGCCCGCGACCGGCGATGTGATCATGGTATTTACCCCCGGCGGCAACGGCTGATTTTTCATTACGCCTTGCCTTCCCCTTGAGGGGAAGGTGGCGAGCAATGCGAGCCGGATGAGGTGTAGCGCTTCGCAAAGCGCGTTATCCCCCTTATCTTTTAAATAACGCTGCCTGCGGGCAGCTGCACCTCATCACCGCCAAACGGCAACAGCTTCCCCGCAAGGGGAAGCCTTTTTACTGTCATTGAAAAAGACAAGGATATTACAGGATTTTTCCAAAGATTTAACGCAACTTTCTGCAAAAAATACATTGACAATTGTGCAGGAGAATGTTATCATGATACAGTTGTCAGCGGTATGTGACAGCAACGTTTTCATGCGGTCATTTGCCACGGACACAAAGCCGGCAAGGAACGGGGGGGGGAACGCCCCATGCAGGGCCAACGCATCGCCGAGCGTATGGTTGCGGGAACGCGCCAGGCGCTCAGAGAAATTACTCAGGGACGCGCAAAATGCGTGTACATCGCCCTGGATGCGCCTGAGCGCATCGCAAGCGAAGTGCGCGCAGCGGCTGAAAAAGCCACGGTGCCCGTTGAGGAAATCAGCGATATGGCCGCGCTTGGCCGCAGGTGCCGCATTCAGGTGCCCTGCGCTGTGGCCGTGCTGGCAGTCACTGAGGGTTAAGCCCTCACTTACTTCAACTATAGCTTCCGGGGGTTGCGGAAGTTTTATAGGAGGAGACGGGTATAGATCCCCGCTCCGATTTAAAAATCAGGAGGTGCTTCCATGCCTACGATCAATCAGTTGATCCGCAAGGGAAGAGAACAAGTCGTCAAGAAGTCGACTGCGCCGATCCTGCAGGGTTGCCCGCAAAAGCGCGGTGTTTGCCTGAGCGTCAAGACCACGACGCCCAAGAAGCCTAACTCCGCTCTGCGTAAAATTGCGAGAATCCGCCTGACCAATCAGATCGAGGGTACTTGCTACATCCCCGGCATTGGTCACAATCTGCAGGAGCATAGTGTTGTGCTGATCCGCGGTGGCCGCGTTCGCGACCTGCCCGGCGTGCGCTATCACATCATCCGTGGCGCCTTGGATACGGCGGGCGTTGCCAAGCGCAACCAGGGCCGTTCGCTCTATGGCGCGAAACGCCCCAAGAAGTAATTCATTACTGTAAGGGGTTCCTGTCAGAAAAGCTGCTGCAAATCCCCTTCGCCCTTCTGCATCCCACCTGCTTGGAACGGCAGGCGCGGGTTACAAAAGGCTGCCTGAGGGTCTGTACTGATTCAAGAACGGCATGATGCTGACATGCTGCCGCCAGTTTAGACAGGACCGCTAATCAAGGAGGAAACAAGATGCCCCGTCGTGGATTTATCCCCAAGCGTGAAGTGCTCCCCGATCCCGTATACGGGACGGTTGTCGTCACCAAGCTGATCAACCAGATCATGCTTGATGGCAAGCGCGGCGTAGCGCAGCAGGTGTGCTACAGCGCTTTTGAAATGATCGCCGAGAAGAGCGGCAAAGAAGCCACCGAAGTTTTCCAGCAGGCCATGAACAATGTCATGCCCCAGCTGGAAGTCAAGGCTCGCCGCGTTGGCGGTGCCACCTATCAGGTGCCTATCGAGATTCGTCCCGAGCGCCGTCAGACCCTGGCCCTGCGCTGGATCGTCGACTTTGCCCGGAAACGCGGTGAGAAGACCATGGCCGAACGCCTGGCTGCCGAACTGCTGGACGCCTCCAACAACACAGGCGCTGCGGTGAAACGTAAAGAAGAAATGCACCGTATGGCAGAGGCCAACAAGGCATTCGC
>JAZQXQ010000143.1:0-5073 GCA_045632965.1 Clostridia bacterium | reverse complement strand
CTGTGCCGTTTGCTGCTGGGCGAAAAAATCGCCGAAACGATGGCCTTTTCCTCCCTGCCGCCCGAAATGCTGAAGGATCGCTACCGCTATGTGATTACTTTGGACGCCGATACCTTCCTGCCCTCCGGCGCGGCGGAAAAGATGATTTTGACGCTCATGCATCCCTTGCAGTCCGGGCGCGCGGCGATACTGCAGCCGCGCATGCTGACGCTGCCCATGCATGTGAAAACGCTGGCTCAGCGCATCTTTGGCGGCATGAGCGGCGCGGACGGCTATGAGGGCGCGGCGGGCGATTTTTATCAGGATGCGTTTCACCGCGGCTCGTACATGGGCAAGGGCATTTTTGAGCCGCGCGCTTTTCTGGATGCTGCGGGGCAATTGCCGCCCGGGCGTATTCTCAGCCATGATCTGCTGGAGGGCGAAATCTGCGGCAGCCGCCTGCTGAGTGATATTGTCTGCTATGACGGGCATCCGCAAACGGTGGGAGGGTTCCTGCGGCGCGCGCACCGCTGGACGCGCGGCGACTGGCAGCTTTTGCCTTTTCTCAAGCATGAAAAGCTGGACGCGCTGGCAAAATTCAAGATCATTGACAACCTGCGCCGTTCGCTGACGCCGGTTTTTCGTGTGATCGCGCTGATCGCCGCGGCGAAAAGCGGGGCGTATCTGCCGTTTTTTCTGTCGCTTTTGCCCCTTCACGCATGGGGAGAATGGGCGGTGCTGCCTGCCGGCGCCTACGCGCGGCTGGATGCGATCATCCGCGCGCTGTGGCGGATGCTGATCAGCCGCAAGAAGCTTTTGCAGTGGACGACGGCGGCGCAGGCCGACCGCAGCGATCTGAGCACGCTGTGGGACAGCCTGCTGCCCATGCTTCCCGGCGCTGCTCTGGTATTCGCCTCGGCCTTTGGCGTATTTGTGCCGGGGTTCATTCTGGGCGCGGTGTGGCTTACCTATCCTTTGTGGAAGCAGAAAATGGATGCGCCGCTGAGGCAAAAAAAGCAATTGTCCGCCGAGGATCAAAGCTTTTTAAGGGGCGTTGCGGGCGATACGCTGCGCTTTTTCCGCGAGCATGTGAATGCGCGCACGCATTTCCTGCCGCCCGACAACGTGCAATTGTCGCCGCCGCGCGGCGCGGCCATGCGCACCTCGCCCACCAATATCGGCATGTATTTGTTGTCGCTGTGCGCGGCGCGCAAGATGCATCTGATCGACAGCGACGAAATGCTCACCGCCATGGGGCGAACAATCGATACGCTGGAAAAACTCGAAAAATGGCACGGGAATCTGTATAACTGGTACGATCTGGACAGCCTGATGCCCCTGCCGCCGCGGTTTGTGTCATCGGTGGATGCGGGCAACTGCTATATCTGCCTGCTTTGCGCCGCGCAGTGCGCCAGACGCTATATGCACGAGGGCGATAAAAGCGCGCGCGACGTGCCGCAGCGGCTGGATAAGCTGTGCCGCGAGATGCGCTTGAATAAGCTTTACGACCCGAGAGAGGAGCTTTTTTTCATCGGCTTTGATGCGCAGAAGGGCGAAATGACCGAGGGGCATTACGATCTGATGGCCAGCGAGGCGCTTTTGCTGTCCTACGCGGCCATTGCCGCCGGGCAGGTGAGCGAAAAGCACTGGTGGCGATTGAACCGCACGTTTATCCGCGCCAAGGGCGGCAAAACGCTGCTTTCCTGGAGCGGTACGATGTTTGAATACATGCTGCCTGCGCTGCTGTTGCCCTCCTTCCCGGAAAGCCTTTTGCATGCCGCGCGGCGCGGGTGCGTCAGCACGCAGATCAAGCACGCAAAGGATGCGCCATTTGGCATATCGGAATCGGGCTACGCGCAGCTTGACGAAAACCTGCATTACGCCTACAAAGCCTTTGGCGTGCCGGAATTATCCCTCAGCGGCGAATGCAGCGATCAGGTGCGCGCGCCCTATGCTGCAGCGCTGGGGCTGATGACGCATCCGCAGGAGGCGACGGCCGCCTTGCGTGCGTGGAAGGCCCGGGGCGTGTACGGCGCGCACGGCTTTTTTGAGGCAGAGGATTTTTCCGGCGAGGACATTCCGCGCATCGTGTGCAGCCACATGGCGCATCATCAGGGCATGATATTGTGCGCCATCTGCAATGCGCTGTGCGAGGAGGATCTCACGCACCTTCTTTTATCGCTGCCGCGCATGCGCGCGCATTTGCCGCTGCTGAACGAACGCGCGCCGAAAAGGGTGCTGTCGCTGCCGCGGCCCTTGCGCATGCACCGCGACGAAGCGCCGTCTTCTCCCCTGCAGCTGCGCGCCAAAGACGGCTTGCCGCCAGATGTGCATGTGCTCTCCGGCGGCGGCACCACATTTTTGCAAAGCGCACGCGGGCAGGGGTATATCGCGCAAAATGATATTTTGCTCACGCGCTTTGATCCGCGCTGCGCTGCGCTTTCCGGGCCGCAGTTTTATTTGCATGCCGTCAGGGAGAATGCCTCCTTTCGCCTGAACGGCGGAGAATACACTTTCCGCGAGGGCGAGTGGCGGGTGACGAATACAATGAATAGCCTGCGCTGCACGGTGAGCGGCTGCGTGGATCCCATCACGGGCGCGGTGATTTACAGGGTGAAGGCGCGCAATCTGTCGGAAAATGCCCTGCGCACGGAGCTTAGCATGTATGTGGAGATAGCGCTTGAAACGATGAAAAAGGATCGGACGCATCTTGCGTTTTCTGATCTGTTTGTCAGGGTGACGGGAAGCGGCACGCGGGAAGTGACGATCGAAAGGCAATTGCAAAAGGGCGGCGAAAGAAAAATGCGCCTGCGCGCGCTGACGGCGGGCAGCGGTCCGATGCTTATACTGAACGACCGCGCGCTGTTCATCGGGCGCACGGGGAATCTGGAGCAGCCCAAGGGCCTTCAACTGCCGGATGAAGCGTTTCGCTTGCAGAAAACCGCCGAGCCCTGCGCGGCGCTGAGGATCCCGTGGGTGATTCCTGCCGGGCGCGAGGAAAGCATGTATTTTGCTCTTGGTATGGGTGAACTGCCCGAAAACGACGAGCAGGCCGCGCGCGCATTTGCGCTGTGCGCCTCGCGCAGTCAGGTGATGCAGCGCATGCTGAAGATGGATGCCCGGCAGGCGGCGCTGCTTTGCCGCATGGCGGGGTACTTCCTCTTTGAAGATCTGCCAAGGGAGGCGGAGGCGGCCTGCGTGCGCGAATTGTGGGCGCAGGGCGTGAGCGGCGATATTCCCTTTGCGCTCATTGAGGCCAGGGATTTGTCCGGCGAAGCCACGCTGCGCCAAACGATGAAACTGCTGTCTGCGCTCTTTGAGCACGGCGTGCAGGGAGAATGTGTTTTCCTATTGCCGCAGGAAAACAATTACGAGCAGCCGCTGCGCACGCTGGTGGAAACACTGCTTTTGCAGCCCGCTTTTCGTGCGCTGCGCAGTCGCGCCCGGGTGATTTTTGATACGGATGCAGCGTTTTCTCGTGCGGCAAAAGCCCTGTGCGCGGTGCATATCGATTGCGCGCAGGAGCTTTACGGCCAATTGCAGGGCAGCGATATGCCCCCGGCGCTTTTATTCGGCGATGAGGAAACAAAACTGCCCGCCATCCCGCGGCTGACCGCCTTCAACGGCTTTGGCGGCTTTACGCAGGAGGGCGGCTATACCGTGCTGCCCGCAGCGCACGGCGGCACCATGGCGCCGTGGAGCTACATGGTGTGCAACGAGCAGTTCGGCACGCTGTTGTGCGAGCAGGGCATTCTTTATACGCAGGCAGGCAACGCACGCCTCCGGCGCATCACGCGCTGCCATCAGGACAGCGTCATGATCACGCCCAGCGAAGAATATATCTTTATGGAAAACGGCCGCGCCTACGCCATGACCAAGGCGGGTGCGCCGGGCGAGGAATACCGCGCGACCTTTGAGACGGGCACGGCGGTGTATGAGCGCGGTGCGCGGGGGATCATCGCTTCGCTGCATTGCTTTACCGATGAAAAGGAGAGCGCGGGCCTGCGCTTGTGGACGATCAAAAATACCTTGTCCGAAACGCGGCAATTAACGCTGCGCGCCGTGGTGCATTTTGCCCTTGGCGAGGACGGGCGCGGCACGCACGTTGCGGCACAGGGCGATTGCCTGATCGCCCGCAGCGGCGAAATGCCCTTCTGCGCGGTGTTTCTCATGCCCGGCGCCGAGGAAAAAAACGGCGCATTGCAATTGGATATCACATTGCAGGGCGGTGAAACGAAGGAAATTCCCGTGCTGATCGGCTATTGCTCGCATGAAAAAGATCTGCCGCGGATCAAGGGAACAGTGATAGATATCAAGGAGCGGCTGCGCCGGGCGCGCGGCAAATGGGACGAGAGGCTGCGCAGGATGCAGCTTTTCCTGCCGGATGAAAAACTGGCGCTGTATCTCAATTCCTTTCTGCCCTATCAGACCCGCGCCTCGCGCCTGATGATGCGCGCGGGCTTTTATCAAAGCGGCGGCGCATACGGCTTCCGCGATCAATTGCAGGATATGCTGCCGCTTTTGTATACCGAGCCCGAGCGCGTGCGGGAGCATCTGCTTTTGTGCGCGTCGCGGCAGTATCAAGAGGGCGACGTGCAGCACTGGTGGCATCCCTACGGCGCCGGCGTGCGCACGCGCATCAGTGATGATCTGCTCTTTTTGCCCTACGTCACGGCGCAGTATGTGCGCGTGACGGGCGATGCGGAGATCCTTCAGGCGCATGCGCCGTATCTGCGGTCGGAGGAATTAAAGGACGACGAGCACGATCGCTACGAGATGGCGGAGACAACGCGCGAGACGGGGAGCCTCAGGGAGCACTGCCTGCGCGCTATCGCGCGGGTGAAAACGGGCGCGCACGGTATTCCGCTGATGCAGGGCGGCGACTGGAACGACGGCATGGATGAGGTAAGAGGCGAAAGCGCGTGGCTGGGGTTCTTTTATCTGATGGTGCTTTATGACTTTGCGCCCTTGTGCGATGAAAAAACGCGGCGCGAACTGGAAAACCGCGCGCGCAAGCTGCAAAGCGATCTGCAATACGCCTTCCGCGATAAGTGGTTCATTCGCGCATGGTACGAGGATGGCCGCAGCATCGGC
>JAZQXQ010000142.1:0-5241 GCA_045632965.1 Clostridia bacterium | reverse complement strand
ACAGGACGCCTGCTGCATTACGCTCCAGTCGCCCGCCACATGGCCGAGGGCCGTAATAATCTCCTGCTCCAGCTGCTTGCCGCAATCGTTGCACACGCGGCGCTGGATGCCGTTCTCCGTACAGGTGTCTTTAAGAGAAATCTCCCAATGACTGTTCTGATGCCCGGTGGCGGGAATCGTTTCCTGCGCCACGATCTCGCCGCAGCGGATGCAGTTTTTCTCCTGCTGGCCCGCATCATCGCAGGTAGCGTACTTGGTTACATAGAAGGATTCCGCAGGCGTATGCTCTTTCTTCGCAATACTCTGCGTATCCACCACAGCGCCGCACACCGTGCAGTACATTTCCTTGAGGCCCTCCGCGCTGCAGGTGGGATCATTGACCGTCACAAAGTATTCGCTGCGGATGTGCACGCTTTCGGTGCAGCAATTGACGCTGTACGCGCCGCCGTCGCCCATGATGCGCAGATACGCGCCCTGACGATCCGACACATACTTTCTGCTGTCGCCGGCATAAATGCGCGTTTCCGTCTGAATGGTCATGCCGTTTGCATCCAGGATCATGACGGAGATATTCTTTTCGCCCGTCGCCATCACCTGAATGGTCGCGCCCGCTTCGGGGAAGGCCACAAAGTCCATATCCGCCTTCATTTCAAAGGCCAGAGAAATGGTTTCGCCCGCCTGAACAGCTACCGCGCTCTTGATATCGCTGCCGCCCAGGTCTTCCATCGTTTCATACAGAACGCCAAAGCTGCCCGCCTTGTCGCACTTGATGCGCACATAATAAGTGGTACCGGGCGCAAGCTCCAGTGTCTTTTCGCCCGTCGTGCCGCCGTCAACGCGCCAGGAGGTTACTTCCTTGCCGCTGCCGTCCAGCACGGCCACGTTCATGCGCTCATTACCCGAGGGATTTTCCACCTTCAGACTGATCAGCGCCATATCGCCCGTGGTCACGGACAGATAATCGGTATCCTCCTTGCCCGCGATCGTGCCCGCAAGCTGCACGCCGTCTTCCATCTTCAGCGCAGTTTCCGGCGTATCGCCCATGGGATCGAGGTATTCCTCTGCCGTTATCACATAATCGCCCTGCTTGCGGTTGTCATAGCGCGTCAGTTTAAGATAATACACCGCGCCGGGCTCTGCCGCAAAGCTGTACGTGCTCGCCTTGCCCTTGCCCGCTTCCACGGTCTTGACCTTCAATCCCGCAGCATCCTGCAGTTCCATATATGCCGTACAGTCCACCGTGCCGTTCTTGAGCGTCAGGCCGTAATACGCGCGCTCCGCGCCGGCAGTAAAGGCAAAGTAGTCCACATCGCCCGTTCCGTCAAAGGAAGCGCTCTTTTCGCCCGCCGTCAGCATTTCGGCATTTTCCAGCGTATCAGGCTCGTTATCCGCCTTATTGGAAAGCTTGACGGTATACTTGCCGCGAAGCTTCTTGTCGGAGCTATACAGCTTTACATAATACTGCGCACCGGGCTCAGCCTTCCAGCTGATGTAGCCCGTCTTGCCCGTGTACAGATCATCACCCTGCAGCTTTATGCCGTTGGCGTCCAGCAGTTCATAATTCATATTATTGCCCAGATCTTCGTTCTTAAGATCCAGACGATAGAACAAACTGCCCTCCTCCGCGGCAAAAGCGAAATAGTCTACATCGCTCGTGCCGTCAAAGGAGCCGTTATACTGCTGATCCAGCGCCAGCGCATTGCCCTCTGCCATCGTATCGGACTCATTATCCGCCTTGCTCGAAAGCTTGATCGTATACTGTCCGCGCAGCTTCTTGTCGGAGCTGTACAGCTTTACAAAATACTGCGCACCGGGCTCAGCCTTCCAGCTGATATAGCCCGTCTTGCCCGTATACACATCGTCGCCCTGCAGCTTTACGCCGTTGGCGTCCAGCAATTCATAATTCATATAATTGCCCAGATCGTCGTTCTTGAAATCCAGGCGATAGAACATGCGGCCTTCACCCGCAGTAAAGGTGAAATAATCCACATCGCTCGTGCCGTCAAAGGAGCCGTTATACTGCTGATCCAGCGCCAGCACAACGCCCTCTTCCTTCGCATCGGCCTCATTATCCGCCTTGCTCGAAAGCTGAATTGTATACTGCCCGCGCAGCTTCTTATCGCTGCTGTACAGCTTTACATAATACTGCGCACCGGGCTCAACTTTCCAGCTGATGTAGCCCGACTTGCCCGTATACACATCGTCGCCCTGCAGCTTTACGCCGTTGGCGTCCTGCAGTTCATAATTCAAATAATTGCCCAGATCATCGTTCTTGAAATCCAGGCGATAGAACATGCGGCCTTCGCCCGCAGTGAAGGTGAAATAATCCACATCGCTCGTGCCGTCAAAGGACGAAACTACCTTCGTATCCATCGTCAGCGGGCTCGCTTCAGTCATCTTGTTTCCATGCTCATCAGGCGTCTTGGAAACTGAGAACGTCACGCGGCCGCTCGCCTTTTTATCGGAAAAGCCAAAGCAAACATAGTTTTTTGAGCCGGGATCAGCCTTCCAGCTGTAAAATGTGCTCTTCCCGTTGTATATGTCATCTTCATACAGCTTTTGGCCCTGCTCATCGTATACCACCATATACAGATAGGCATTGGTTTCTTCGTTTTTGAAATCCACGCGATAGAAAGCGCTGTTCTGATCCGCCGCGAAAACGAACCATTCCTTTTCTGTCGCATTGATGCTGTCAATATAGCTTCCCCCCACGGCAATCGCCGCAGACGCAGCCTGATCCGCGCCGCCGTCCAGCGTATCCGCCGCCAGCGCCGTGCCCGTCATCAGCATCAATGTAAGCACCAATGCGCAAAATCCCGCAAACTTTTTGAACATATATAAGCCTCCCCCTCCTCCCCCTCTACGGGTTGTTATGATATTCTATACTAACATATCCTTTCATATTCGTCAATGAAAAAAGACCCCGCCGAAGCGGAGTCTTGCATGGTGTGATCTTACTTCGCAGCCTTGGCAGCGGCCAGAACGCCCTGCAGATAGCCCAGAGAGTCAACCAGGGTGCAGCCGGTCACGGCGTCAACAACCTGCTCGGCGGTCTTGCCTTCCAGAGCGGCTTCCAGTTCGGCGATGGTCATGCCGGTGGCGTAGTCTTCCAGCGCCTTATAGTTGACATCCAAAGCCACGGTGGAGCCGGCCTTCTTCATGTTTTCGCTGTAAGCGGCGGCGTTCTGAACCTTGGAGGCCAGAACCTTGCCTTCGGCAAACAGAGCGGCGAAGATGGTTTCGCTGTTGGGAACGCCGATGGAGGTCTCAGCGGCCATGGGCTGATATTCGTCGATCAGCACGTCGGCGATCTTGTCACCCTGCATGGCAACGGTGATCACGGCGAAGCACTTGGTGCCGTGGGCAGCCCACTGCACCTGGCCCAGCTTGACTTCGTCAGCCAGAGCGAAGGGAACCATCATCATCAGAACGAGAACGAGAGCGATGAGCTTTTTCATGGGAAATACATCCTTCCATTATTGATATTTGGCACAAAGGCCATTTATTTATAAATACCACATCTTGTTTCATATGTCAACTTTTTCTTCCATTGTTTCTAATTTACATACATTTCCGTTCTTCGCAATTGGAAACCATTAAAATTTGCGCAATCATATTACCGATACAAAAAGAGCGCCGCACACGCGACGCTCTTCCATTTTTACGCTTTAAGGCCCAGCTTTCTGAGAGTGTCCAGGCTCATCTTCGCAGCCTCCAGCGGCGGACGGTCGGGAGAAGCATCCTGCTCGACAACAAACCATTCCACCCCGGCGTCCAGGCCCGCTTCGATCACAGCCTTTACATCCTGACAACCATAGCCGACAGGACGGAAAGAGAAGGCGATATTGCCGTTCTCCGCAGCTTCCTTTTCGCCGATCAGGCCGTAGGGCGCGGCGCTGCCTTCCTTGCGGCCGATGTAATCCTTGAGATGCAGCACATCCACGCGGCCGCTGTACTTACGCACATATGCGGCCGGATCCTCGCCCGCGTACTTCACCCAGCAGGTATCAATCTCGGGCTTGAGCAGCTTGGGGCAAACGGCGTCGTACAGGAAATCAAGGCCGTAAATGCCGCTGACAGTCGCAAACTCAAAGTCATGGTTGTGATACATCAGCTGAATGCCATTTTCCTTGCACATTCTGCCGAATTTGTAGATATTGCGGATCACCTTGGCAAAGCCTTTTCCGCCGGGGCGATCCTCCTCGCCCAGATGCGGAATGGCAATATACTTGCAGCCGATCGCCTTGTGATAGGCGATGACGGCTTCCATATCCTCCACCATCAGTTTATACTGAACATGGCTGGAAATGGCCACAAGCCCCGTTTCCTTCAGCATGGCAGCCACTTCTTCAGCGGAATGATCGTAAAATCCCGCAAATTCCACGCCGTCATAGCCGATTTCCTTAAGCTGCTTCAAAACCTTGAGCAGATCGGCCTTGGCTTCCTCACGGGCGGAATACACCTGATACGCAACAGGACGCGTTTCCATCGTTATTCCCTCCTACGCAATAATCAATCAAAATACACGGGCTTGCCGGTCTTGGCGGATTCGTAGATCGCCTCGAGAATCTGGGTAACAACGAAAGCCTGCTCGGGCTTGACAACCACTTCGCCCTCGCCCTTGACGGCGTTGATGAAGATGCGCTGCTCCATGATCTTGGGATCATCGGAAGAACCGGCGTAGAAATCCACGCCCTTGGCGTTCATTTCGGGCTTCATCGTGTACTGCTTGCCGAACTTCACGCCATTGATGCGCAGGCCGTCATGCATGTCCGCGCCCGCCTTGGTGCCGCACAGCACGGTCTTGCCTTCTTCCACTTCCAGAGTGTTGAGCGCCCAGGTCGCATTCAGCTGAATGGTCGCGCCGTTTTCCATCACCACAAAGCCAAAGGCCGCGTCTTCCACCGTGAACTTTTCAGGATCCCAGTCGCCCCAGGCGTTGCCCGTTTCGGTGTCGTTGTTCAGCGCATGATAGACAGTGCCCACGGCGTACTTGGGCTTGTAGTTGCCCATGCACCACAGCGTCAGGTCCAGCGCGTGCGTGCCGATATCGATGAGGGGGCCGCCGCCCTGCTCGTATTCATTGAGGAACACGCCCCAGGTGGGCACAGCGCGGCGACGGATGGCATTGGCACGGGCAAAGTAAACATCGCCCAGATCGCCGGCGTCGCAGGTCTTCTTCAGGTACTGGCTGTCGGGACGATAGCGGTTCTGATAGCCGATGGTGAGGATCTTGCCCGT
>JAZQXQ010000141.1:0-4109 GCA_045632965.1 Clostridia bacterium | reverse complement strand
AACTGTATAAAAAGATGTCTGTTTATACAGGCAATACCACCTACGGCGTGCAGAATCTGGAGTATGACCGCGTGACGGGCGACTACTGGATGGTGGTGTATGAAGGCAAAAAGGAGCAGTTTGACAACCGTCCGCTGTATGTGGTGGATGGCAAAATTGCCCCGGAAATGCAAAAGCTCAAATTGGGCGATCACCCCTGCTACGGCGATATGTCGGGCGAATGCCTGGCTCTCAAGCAGGTTGGCACGCTGCATGCAGGCAGCGGCGTGTGGGGTGTGCCGCAAATGCCCTTCACTGCCGACAAGGGCTTTATCTCCCTGGGCGACGACTATTACTATGTGGCGGACGCCGGGAAAAAGGACGACAAGCAGTACGGCTATGTGCGCCTGACCAAGCTCGACCGCGCGAGCTATACTTTTGTCGAGATTGAATAATTATACGACAGATGCAAAAATGCGATTCGTCAGACAGCGCGCAGCGTGCTTTGCGGCTCAAGCGCTAAGGATTTCCCCTTTGGGGCAAGGCAAGTCTTTTCCCGATCAAAACCCGACGGAATTTTCCGCCGGGTTTTTTGCTGCGCTTATATATAAATAAGGAAGCTTTTTTTGCTAAATTGCGCGCATGAACCTTGCCAATATACTTTCTGCGTGCTACAATATAGATTGACGGTTTGCGCCGTTACGGAACGACTGATCTGGAGGACAAGCATGAAACGCAATGGCAGAATTGTCAGCCTGTTGCTGGCGCTGATTCTGATTCTGACAGGCTGCACTGCGGTGAAGCAGGAGGCAAAGGCTGCTCCTGCGGCTTATCAGAAATTTTCCGGTACGTTCTTCGGCTCCTTTGATACCATCACCACGGTGATCGGCTACGCGCAGGATCAGGCGACGTTTGACAAGGCTTTCGGGCAGGTGTCGGATATGTTTGCCCGCTATCATCAGGTGTTTGACGGCTACAATGCGTACGAGGGCGTGAACAACCTCTGGTATATCAACGAGCATGCCGGCAAGGGCCCTGTGAAGGCGGAGCCCGAACTGATCACGCTGCTCCTCTGGCTGAAGGAAAAGCAGCCGACAACCGAAGGCAAAGTGAACGTCGCCATGGGCAAAATGCTGCGCGTGTGGCACAATTACCGCACCATCGGCAAGGAAGTGCCGCCGATGGAGGAATTGTCCTCCGCCATGGCGCACAGCGATTTTGATCAGGTGATCATCGACGAGAACGCCGGTACTGTGCATTATCTTGATCCCGAAATCATCCTGGATCTGGGCGCGGTGGCCAAGGGCTACACGGTGGAAATTGTTGCGCAGGAATTGCTCCGCGGCGATATGCCTTCCTTTATTATCAGCGCGGGCGGCAATGTGCGCAGCGGTGAAAAGCCGCTGGACGGGCGCGCGCGCTGGGGTGTGGGCATTCAGGATCCGGCCCTGCCCAGCACCAACAAGGATATTTTGTATTTCACCGGGCTTTCGGCGGTGACCAGCGGCGATTATCAGCGCTATTATACTGTTGATAATGTGAACTATCACCACCTGATCGATCCTGACACGCTGATGCCGGGGGCGTACATGCGCTCGGTCACGGTGGTGACGGAGGATTCGGGCCTGGCGGATCTGCTTTCGACGACGCTGTTCCTTATGTCTGTGGAGGAGGGCAAGGCGTATCTGAAAGAAAAGTATCCTCAGGTGAATGCATACTGGGTGCTTCAGGACGGCTCGGTTGCCTATACCGACGGCATGTCGGCCATGCTGCGCTCTTTGGGCGCCAGCGCCAACGATTAAGGCGCATTACAAAAGAAAGAGGCCTGCATGCATGAAATTATACCGTCTTGAGGACATGGCGGACTTTTCCGGCGAAACGGCGGTGTGCCTGGGCACGTTTGACGGCGTGCACCTTGGGCATCAGGCGCTGGTGACGGAAACGGTGTCCGCAGCCCGTGCGCGGGGGCTTATACCATGCGCCTACACTTTTGATCTGCCGCCGGCCAGTGTGTTTGCGCGCAACGGGCAGATACCGGTGCTGTCGACGATGGAGGAGAAAGCCAAGCTCCTTCACAATCACGGCATCGAGCTGGTGGCTTATAGCCATTTCGATATGTCGGTGGCGGGGAAAACCGCCGAGCAGTTTTTTGAGGATATCCTCATCAAAACGCTGCATGCCCGGCATGTGGTGATCGGCTTTCATTATCACTTCGGACAGAAGGCCCGCGGCGATGCGCAGTATATGCGCGCGCTGTGTGAAAAGGCGGGGATTAGCCTTTCGGTTGTTGAACCCGTGCGTCTGCCCGACGGAGAACTCGTTTCCAGCACGGCCATCCGCGAATATCTTCGCCGGGGCGACCGCGCAGGAGCGCAAAGGATGCTCAATCGCTCTCTCTCCGCAAGGGAAGAAGAGCTGCTTGGAGGTAAGGATTGATGAAGAAAACATTGCCCGCATGGATCGTGCTGACGGTCATCGCGGTGGTGGCGGCGCTGGCGCTGGCCTTCACCCACGACAGCACGAAGGACCGCATCACCGCCCTTGAGGCGGAAAAGGCCGTGGCTGTGCGCAAGGATCTGCTGCCCGAAGCCGCCGCCTTTAACAAGGTGGAAGGCGTGGACGCGATCAGCGGCGCCACCATCACGACCAATGCGGTTGTTACCGCCTTCAACGACGCTTATGCGCAGTTGGAAGGCAAGGCTGGCACCGCCAGCGCTTCCGCCAAGGGCTTTGCCGGCCCTGTGCAGGTGGATGTCACCGCGGATGCTAACGGCGTGGTGACCGACGTGAAGATCGGCGAAAATGCCGACTTTGCCGAGACCGCCGGCTTTGGCCTCAAGGCCAAGGAAGATGCTGCCTTTGCCGCGCAGTTTGTCGGCAAGAGCAGCGCTGTCGCCGTGGGCGATTTTGACGGCGCCGTGTATGAAGGCGTTGACGCCAACGGCGAAGTCATCGGCTATATCACCACCGTCACCGTGACCGGTTTTGCCGGCCCGGTGGAAATTACCGTGGCTTCCGATAACGAGGGCCTGCTCTACGGCATCAACGTGGGCGGCGCTGCGTTTGAAGAAACCCCCGGCCTTGGAGCCAAGGCCAAGGAAGAGCCCTTCATGAGCCAGTTTGCCGGCAAGCAGCTGCCTGTCGATCTGGTGAAGAACGAGGGCGAAATTGATGCGATTACCGCTGCGACCATCACGAGCAGTGCTGTGGTTCGCGGCGTCAACGAAGCGGGTTCTGCCATCGGCGCGCTGGCAGGCTTTAGCATTGAGCCTGCCGTGTCCGTCAACGAAATGGGAGGCAACCGCTACAACACGGCCAGCAAGGGCTTTGCCGGCAATGTGTATGTGGAACTGCAGCTGGATGATAACGGCGTGATCACCGAGATCATCATCGGCGATGACAGCTTTGCCGAGACCGCCGGCTACGGCGCCAAGGCCAAGGAAGAAGCTTTCTACAGCCAGTTCATCGGCAAGACCGGCACGCTGGTTTACGGTGAGGGCGTGGACGCCATCGCCGGCGCGACCATCACCTCCAACGCCGTGCTGACGGGCGTGAACAACATTCTGCTCTATCATGCGGATCCTGTTGCCTTCGCTGCCGCGCAGGCCGCCGAGGAAGCCGCTGCCGAAGCTCCTGCTGACGAGCCTGCTGCCGAAACGGCTGCCAATGAGTATGCTGTGACGGGCGATGGCCTGACGGGCAAGATCAATGTTGTTGTGACCATGAACGACGACGGCACGATTGCCAATGTCGCCGTGAAGGGCACCGATTCCGCGATGGACGAATCCTTCGTTGCTATGTGCGGCGAAGCCTTCCTTTCTCAGTTCGTTGGCAAGACGATCCCCGTTGAGGGCATCGACACCGTCGCCGGCGCGACCGTCAGCTCCAACGGCATCATCGCGGCTGTTAACACCGTCGAAGTCGCTGCTCCTGCCGCCGGCAATGAATACGCCGTGACGGGCGACGGCCTGACGGGCAAGATCAATGTTGTTGTGACCATGAACGACGACGGCACGATTGCCAATGTCGCCGTGAAGGGCACGGATTCCGCGATGGACGAATCCTTCGTTGCTATGTGCGGCGAAGCCTTCCTTTCACAGTTCGTTGGCAAGACGATCCCCGTTGAGGGC
>JAZQXQ010000140.1:0-5985 GCA_045632965.1 Clostridia bacterium | reverse complement strand
AGCCCTGGGCTTTGAGATGGGGCAGAATAGCCAGATGCGGGGTGACATGGCCGGCCGTGCCGCCGCCGGTAAGAACGATGCGCTTCATGAAAACGACTCCCTTCCTGAGCGTGTGTTTATTTTATGCAGTAAATGACGGTGTGTTTCATCAAAAGAATGCTGGGGTGCAGCGATAATTTGGCGTAGCGCAGGCCTTCGTCGCCCATGTCGTCCTCGCGGTTGATATACTTAACGTGCTGAGCGGCGTGGGCGGCGTATTCGCGGCAGAGAAGCTGCGATGCGCCGTGGACAGCGCGCAAGGCTTTTTCGGCATGCACATAGAGCGTGTCGCCCACTGTTTCGCCAAGGCACATGCCGCAAACCGAGCCGTCGGGCAGCTTGAGCAGTGCGCCGGTATAATGAAGATCATCAAAGTGATCAAGGGTGTCGAGGGTGTAATTGTATTCTTTGAGCGCCACGGGATCATCTTTGCCCTGCTCTTCCCGGTGCAAATGCAAAAAGGCGCGGGCTTCCTCCATATTGGCGGCGGTGATGGGTTCGTAGCGGAAGGAGCCGTGCTCCTTCATGAAACGATTGACGTGGTTTCTCTGGCCGGCCAGCTTTTTGCCGGCATAGGTGGAGAGCTTTTCGCGGTCGTAGATGTAGTCCGCCCAGCGGCGATCCTCAATCAATTGCGCGGGGGCGCCAAACTGCGCATGAAGCTGCTTGAGCTGATCCTCCGTCACGGCGGAAAAGCGCAGGCAGCAATCGCTTTCGTGAAAGAGCGTGCGCATTGCTTTGGTCAGATCGCCGCAGCCGATGGGCAGCAGATGGAAGATATCGCCGCGGTCATCGCGCATGCGCAGAAAGAGCATGCCGTCACAGAGCGCGTACTCGGTGTGGAAAAAATCGCGCCACATGTAGACAACGCCCATGGTATAATCGCAGTTGCGGCTTGTCTGGCAGTCAAAATAAGGGCGCAATGGACGGATGCAGGCGGCATCCACGGGGGAATAGGTGAGCATAAAACTCCTTTACAGAAAGACAAAGCTGACTTGCAGGATGCTGGGGATGTCAGCACCGGCGCGCTGTGCCATAGGGAAAGCGCCGGGGGTGTCGGGCGTACAGGGCGTGAGCAGATGCACTTTTTCGCAGCCGTAGCGCAGGGCGATTTCGGCCGCCAGGCGGGGCGCTTCCCTGCCGAAGGCTTCGCCGAGATATAAAGTACCATCCTTTTCTTCCTGCACTGCGATCACGCCCTCGTGCGCCAGATACAGCCCGCCGCCGTAGGCGGAAAGCATATTGTGCAGGAAATGGCAGGTGTGCTTGTTCCAGCGGATGTGCGGCGCATGTTTGAGCGCCAATTCGCGGATGCGGTAGTATTCCTCGCCGTTGATTTCCCTAAATACCGTCTGCGGGATGGCGGGGGGCATTTCGGTATAATGCGCGTGCATGGCGGGCTGCCAGCCGAGGCGCTGATACATGGCAAACAGGCTGTCGTCCGCTGCGTGCAGAAAGACGCGGTCGCATTTTTCCTGCGCTGCAGACAGAATGGCCTTTGCATGACCGCGGCCGCGGAAAGACGGATGCGTGGTGAGGGAATAGAGATACAGCGCGGGTTTTCGTATCTGGTTGGGCTCTAAGATTTCGCAGGGGATCAGCGTGGCCATGGCAGCAATTTCATCGCCGTCCAGCGACAGCAGCGTATCGCAGAAGGGATAAATATGCTGAAAAAAAGCGCGCAAAAAGCCCTCCTCGTCACCAAACCCCAGTCTGAGGAGATTTTCCACAGCAGTTTGGTCGCAAGGAGAAGCCAAGCGCACCGCATGGGCATTTGTCATGCCTGCAGCGAGCGATTGAGGGCGGCAAGGTGCAGCGTTTCCTGCTGCGCGATCTGCAGGAAGGCTGCCTTGGCCTCGGGCGCATGCTCGCATTGCGCGGCAAAGCGCGTATAGCTGTCAATCGCGATTTGCTCCTGCGCGGCTGCATAGCGCAAAAGCGCCTTGGGCGAATCGAACGCGCCGTTCTTGGCGGCGGCATGGAGACCGCCTTCAAAGAGTACGCCGGCGGCGTAGGCGGAAAGCAGCAGGGCGTCTGCCTGCGCAGGCACTTCATCGCCCAGCATTTGATTGAAATGCTTCAAATGCTGCTGCTCATCCGCCAGCATGCTGCGGATTGCCTCAGCCATATCGGCGTCGGGCCACAGCATGACCGCACGTTCGTATAGCTTGACGGCGCGTTTTTCCATCTCAGAAGCAATATATAGCGCGTCGCGCGCGCTGCTGATCTGCACGCCGTTCATAGCATTAACCCTTCTTTTCGGCCAGGTATTCGTTGAGCTGATGTACCAGCTCGTCTACATTGGCGCCGTGCGCAGCGCAGGCGTCTTCCAGGCTTTCGGCGGTGGCATGGGGGCAGCCCAGGCAATGCATGCCGAACTCCATCATGATGCGGGCGGTGCCGGGATCCATCATCAGCACTTCGCGGATGATCATAGACTTGTTGACTTCCATGGAAATATACCTCCAGATGATTGTATAGGCAGAATACTGCCGGGAAACCGCCGGGAATGGGCGGATTTCGTCTTTTGTTACAGCATTTTGATCAAAAGATTGCGCTGACCGTCCTGCTCGAGCTTGAGGAAGCCATCCTTTTCAAGCTGCTTGAGCACATCGCTGAAGCGCTTGAAGCCGATGCTTTTTTCGCTGAAATCGGGATAGACGGAGGTGATATCCGCCTTGAGGATGGAGGGATTGATGCGTTCAAAGCCATCGTCCTTGTAGCGCTGCAATTGCTCTGCAAAGGCCTGGCGCCAGGTATCCTTCGTCATGGGCGAGGCCCCCACGGCGCTCAGCGCGGCTGCGGCTTCGGGCACGAGGGAAACCATCACGTTATAGCTGTCGTTGCGGAAGCGGATGGTGCCGTAGTGCGAGGAGAGCTTGGCTAGGAGCTTGCCGAAGGTGGAGCAGCCGTAGGCTTTTTCATTGAACTGCGGGCGCAGGCGAAGCAATACGCCCTTGAGCTCGCTGGCGTACATTTCATCCTCTTCGGATTCGTCGAGGATGCCCTCGATCAATTTGCACAGCGCCTCTTCATCCTGCGTATCGTCTTCCATCGGGGTTTTTTTGCCCTTTACGCGGCGAGGTTCGCGGCGCGGGCCCACGCTTTCAAGAAACTGGAATTCGTTGCAGGCGTTGATAAAAATGCTGCTGGCCACTTCGCTGCGGCTGATGCCCAGCACAAATTTGCCCATGCTTTTGAGCGTGCCGACCAGCGGCACATAATCGCTGTCGCCCGATACGATGCAGAAAGAATCGATCAGGGGATTGGAATAGGCGGTGGTCAGCGCGTCGATGACCAATAAAATATCGGCGTTGTTTTTCTGCGCCGCGCCGTAGCGGAGCGAGGGCACAACGGAAAAGGTGTTGGAGAGCAGAGTCTCTTTCAGGTCGCTGAAGCGGTCGGTGTAGCCATACACCTTGCCCAGCAGGATATCGCCGCGGATCTTGACTTTTTCTAAAATATTGCGCAGCGTTTCAACTTTGGCGCCGCAGTTTTCAAGATCGACAAATACGGCGAATTTCGCAGTTCCCAAAGGGGTTTTCTCCTTTCAGAAAGTTCTTAAATAGTATACCACGAAAAGCTCATCTTGAAAAGTGAAGATTGAGAATTATCGCTTTCCTGCATTTTTGCGCATGGCGGCGCATAGTGTGCACTACGAAAATGCGAGGAGGAAAGCGTATGGCGCAAGCAGCATCGCGGGGCGCTGCGCCCCTTTACCAGGATATAGCACAGCGCACGCAGGGGGATTTGTATATCGGCGTGGTAGGGCCGGTGAGATCGGGGAAATCCACTTTTATTACGGGCGTGATGGAAAAGGCTATTCTGCCCCTGATTCCGCCCGGGCCTAAAAAGGACAGGATTATGGATGAACTGCCGCAGAGCGGATCGGGCAAGACGATCATGACCACGCAGATCAAATTTGTGCCCTCTGACGGCGCGGCCAAGGTGCAATTGGCGGAGAATGCCGCCGCCCGCGTGCGCATGGTGGACTCTGTCGGGTATCTGGTGCGCGGGGCGCTTGGCACGCAGGAGGGCGGTGACGCGCGCATGGTGTCAACGCCGTGGTCGGAAAAGGATATGCCCTTTGAAGAAGCGGCAGAGATGGGCACGCGCAAGGTGATTACCGATCACGCGACGGTGGGCATTGTAGTGACGACGGACGGCAGCATTGGCGAAATCCCGCGGGCGGCGTATGTGCCGGCGGAGGAAACGGTGATCAGGGAACTAAAGCAAATGCAAAAGCCCTTTGTGATTGTGCTCAATTCCGCCCATCCCGGCAGCGAGGAAGCGCAGGCGCTCAGATCGGCGCTTGCCGAAAAATACGACGCGCCGGTGACGCTGCTGTCCGCCAAGGAGATGACGGAAGAGGATGTGCTGGGGGTGATCGGCGATCTGCTGACGGCGTTTCCGCTCAGAGAGGTGCGCTTCCGCCTGCCGGAATGGATGAGCGCGCTGGAGAATGATCACTGGCTGACGCGGCACGTAGTGGAAAAGGTGCGCGCGGCGGGCAAGCATATTGAGCGGATGCGCGACGCCTCGCGGGCGATTGCGGCCTTTGCGGATTCGGAATTTGCGCAGTCGCCGCAGCTTGATGGGATGGAGTACGGCGAGGGCAGCGCGCGGTTTTCGCTGCCGCTGAGGGAAGGGCTTTTCAACCGCGTGCTCAGCGAGCAGTGCGGGGCGGAGATTCAAAGCGACGGGCATCTTTTGCGGCTATTGAAGGAACTGATGACCGCCAAGCGCGAATATGACCGCGTGGCTGACGCCCTGCACGAAGCGACCGAAACGGGATACGGCCTTGTGACGCCGGCCATGAGCGACGTGGAGCTTTATGAACCCGAGGTCAACAAGCAGGGCGGCAGGTACGGCATCCGCCTGCGCGCCAAAGCGCCCACGCTGCATCTGATCCGCTCAGACATCGAGGCGGAGGTATCGCCGGTACTCGGCTCGCAGGAGCAGACGGATGAATTTGCCAGATCCTTGCGAGAGGACTGGCAAAAGGAACCGGAATCGCTGCTCAAAACCAATTTCTTTGGCAGGAGCCTGGAAAGCCTGATTGGAGAAGGGCTGCAGAATAAGCTCACCCGCATGCCGCCGGACGCGCAGGAAAAGGTGCGCAGCGCGCTGACGAAGATACTCAACGAAGGCGACGGCGGGATGATCTGTATATTGCTGTAAAGAAAAAATCCGGGCTGAATCGTGCAGTCCGGATTTTGATGCATACTGAGTGAAAGTAGTTTTTCTGACGGATGAATTGCAACTTATATGATTTTCCATAACACAAAAGAAATGAGAATAAAACTCAGCGGGATCAGTGTGATGATCAGCGCTTCCGTAAGCGTGGATTTTCTGCCTTTATCGGCTGAGAAAACGTAAGGCTCGGCCCATAGCTTGGCGGCGGAAAGAATCGAATAGAGGATCCAATAGATACAGGAGGGCAGTGCGGCCAATAATGTCCATACGGATGCGGACAAAGGCATTTGTCTTTCAAATACAACAAGGCTCAGCAAAGATATGAGCGGGCAGAAACAGTGAAGCAGGAAATTCGCTTTTGCAGGGCTTAAACGAATGAAGTCATTTTCTTTCAGATGGTTTTGATCATTGGAAGATAAAAATACAACATAAATGAAGGCAGCTGCCGTCAGGCCGCAGGTGGTCACATAGCGCAGACCTTTTGCGAACTCAGGAACGGCACAGTCGAAAAGGATGGCGGCAATCAGGCATACGCAAAACAAAAAGCTTGCGATCAGCGATAGAAAGTTTTGCAGAAACGTGTAGTATTTCAAGATGTCGGTTTTTCTTTTGATGTTTCCAAGGATATATATTTCGCAGATACACAATGCCAGATTCAAAGCAAACGCTGCATACAATAACCGGTTCAAAGGGGTATGCTCCTTTCAAAGTATCAGCTTTTTTTCCATCCTATCACACAGCTGCTATAAA
>JAZQXQ010000139.1:0-1865 GCA_045632965.1 Clostridia bacterium | reverse complement strand
CTTCCTCAACGGTGATGCCCTTGTAGCTGACGATGACCATGCTCTGCGCGTTCTTCAGCTTTTCGCTGATCTCAGAAACGACGACCTTCTTCAGTTCAAGATTCTTGCTCATTCTTTTCACCTTCCGTCCGGCTAAGAATGAAAAAAGCCCCTGTGCATGGCACAAGGGCATTGTCAACAATACTCGCTTGTACCTCGGCGGGCGACTTTCGTCTTTAATCGCTAATGCGTACCTGCTGTCTGTGGCACCAGGCTCTTTTCGAGCCGCAAATAATGATACCAAACAAGCGAAGGTTTGTCAAGGGCTTTTTCTATTTTTTCTTACCGGAAAACAAGCGGAATACGCTGCGCAGCGGACGCGGCAATTTGACGCAGACAACCTTGATGGACAATGCAATTCCTCCTTTTATTTACTGGCGCAAAAGCATAATGCCGATGATGATCAGCACAATGCCCGCAAGGGCCAGATACACCCACAGCGGCACGCTGAGAATAAACAATACAAGGCCGATTGCAATCAGCGCAATGCCCAGCCATATCATCCATCTGCTGCCCGACTGATAGCAGGCCGAGCGCACCTGATCTACTGCCAACAGCGACACCTCCCCTTTGCCAAAAGGGTATGAAAAAAGGACGGCGAAGATGCCGTCCTTTCAAAATTTAGAAGCCGATGTTGGTGTAGGGGAAGATGCCTTCCTTGAATTCATGCTCCGGCTGGGGGAGATTGTAGAAGCTGAGCGTGTTGCGCAGCGTGATATCGGCGAGCACGTCTTCGGGCACATTGTGAAGGTCGCAGAAGGTTTTCATCACATAGTACACATTGGCGGGCTCGTTGCGCTTGCCGCGGTGCGGCACGGGCGCAAGATACGGGCTGTCGGTTTCAACCATCAGCCGGTGGGGCGGAACGACCTTTGCGGCTTCCAGCAGGCCCGCGGCGTTTTTAAAGGTGACCGGGCCGGCGAAGGAGATGTACAGGCCGAGGTTCAGATATTCCTGCACCATTTCCGCGCTGGCGGAGCAGCAGTGGATGACGCCCTTGGGTAGACGGCCGTCATGCTTTTTGAGAATCTCCAGCATATCGCCGTGCGCGTCGCGGACGTGATAGATGACGGGCATTTCGCGGACGAAGGCCAGTTCCATCTGCTCTTCCAGCACGCGCTTTTGCACATCGCGGGGAGAGTAATCATAGTAGTAATCCAGGCCGATTTCACCCAGCGCCACGCACTTGGGATGGCTGAGCATCTGGTCGATTTCCGACAGATAGCCGTCCTTTGCGTCCTTTGCGTCATGCGGATGCACGCCGGCGGCGGCAAAGACAAAGGGATACTTTTCGGAGATCGTCAGGCACTGGCGGGAGGACTCTACATCACTGCCCACGGTGGTGCACAAAAGCACGCCCGCATCCTGCATGCGCTGGATGACTTCATCCAGTTCACCGGCGAATTTTTCGTCATTGAGATGGCAATGCGAATCGAAAAGAATCATCAGCCCACCTCGGAACCGGCGGCTACGTCGCCGTCGACGGTCAGCACGCGCAGGTATTCGCTGCCGTCTTCCTTCGTTTCCACGGCGGAGAGAATCATGCCGTTGGATTCCATGCCCATCATCTTGCGCGGGGGCAGGTTGGCAATGATGACCAGGTTCTTGCCCACCAGATATTCGGGCTCATAGTACTTGGCGATACCGGAAAGGATGGTGCGCTGCTCGGTGCCAAGATCCAGATTGAACTTAAGCAGCTTTTCGGACTTGGGAACGCGCTCGCAGGAAATGACCTTGGCCACGCGCAGCTGGCAGCGGAAGAATTCATCGATGGACACGCAGCCCTCGGGAAGTTCAACCTTCTTTTCCTTCTTCTTTTCGGGCTT
>JAZQXQ010000138.1:0-1659 GCA_045632965.1 Clostridia bacterium | reverse complement strand
CCCCGCAGACCAAGCACTGCAAGGGCGAGCCGAATTATCAGCTGGTCAAGGACATGGTCGCAGCGCTTCCCTGCCCGGTTATCGCCGAGGGCCGCGTACATACCCCGGAACAGGCGCGCAAGATGCTGGAGATCGGCGCGTGGGCCGTTGTCGTCGGCGGGGCCATCACCCGTCCGCTCGGGATCGCAAACCGCTTCATGGCTGCCGTGAAGGATTTCAACTAAACCCTCCATCCCTCCCTGTCGGGAGGGATTTTCAGAAAGGAACATTTTATGATTCTGAGCATCGATATCGGCGGCACCGCCGTCAAAATGGGTCTTGTAAACCGCGAAGGTTCTGTTCATGCCCGCCACGAAGCCAGCGTCTGCTACGACAATTACCAAACGCCTATTCTGACTACCGTCATCCGCGAAGCTCAGGCTTTCCTTGCGCGCGAGCAGGCCGTCATTGAGGGCATCGGCGTATCGGCTACCGGCCAGGTGGATGACCGCATCGGCGCTGTCATCGGCACCAATGGCAAGATTCCGCATTACCAAGGCTCCCAAATCAAGCTTGAGATGGAGCAGATCTTCGGCGTTCCGGTTTTTGCGCTCAACGACGCCAATGCCGCTGCGCTGGGCGAATGCTTTGCCGGACGTGCCAGGGGCGTTGAAAACGTGCTCATGATCACGCTGGGCACAGGCGTTGGCGGCGGCATCGTGCTGGGAGGCAAAATCTTCGGCGGCACGCGCGGTATTGCCGGCGAACTTGGACATATTCCGCTGTATGCTGACGGCATCCCCTGCACCTGCGGCAGCCGCGGCTGCTATGAAAGCTACGCTGCCACGACCGCTCTGGTACGCCTTGCCAAAGAGGCGACAGGCGAAGAAGAGATGAACGGCCGAATCATCTTTGCCCGTGCAGCCGAGGGCGATGAAGTGATGCTCTCCATTCTGGATCGCTGGATTTCGGATATTGCCGCTGGCATCGTCGGTCTTGTGCACACATTCAATCCGCAGATGGTCCTCATCGGCGGCGGCGTAAGCACGCAGGAGAATCTTCTGATCAATCCCCTGCGCGAAAGAATTCTCAAAACCGCTATGCCTCGCTTTGCCGAAGGCCTGCAGATTGAAGCCGCCACGCTGGGCAATGACGCCGGCATGATCGGCGCAGCCAAGTTCTTTATGGACTGCAGCGAAAAATAATCTTCCCTATGCGCCTTCGCAGACAGTACCAACTTTTGTCAAAAGCGTTTCTATTGGGTATTGCTCTGCGCAAAACTGAAAAAAACATAAAGAACCCTCCTGTTGTAGATTTAAGGAAGCAAAATCTGCGACAGGAGAGTTTTTTCATAGAAATGCCAGTACTCATCTCACTGGTATTGATGATAAAACTTTACAGTCTATGGGTGGAAAGACCTTACGATCACGAAAAGTATCTGCATCCGCCTCCAAGACAAAGACCTCGAAATTGTCTGAAGAATTTTAACCCCCTACCGGGTGTGATGTGACACGAAATGCGACACAGCAGAAGGGAAAAAGTGAGTGAGCAGCTTTCGCTGCGTCGCCGCATCATTCACCATGCAATCAAACGGGGATGCTGCCACCAACAAACAAAGGCCTCCGGTATCCTTATGGATAGCCCGGGGCCCTGCTTGCCAAGATTATCCCGAACTCCGAA
>JAZQXQ010000137.1:0-4272 GCA_045632965.1 Clostridia bacterium | reverse complement strand
AGCCGGCGGCGCATTCTTCCAGCGTGGCCTCGGTGTCCCAGGCAGCGTATTCATTCACCTGATAGGGCGGATGCGTGCCGCGCAGGAACTCGATGATAAAGTATTTTTTGTCGGTGTCGTTGGGCTGCAGCGTGTTGCGGCGCAGCATATTATAGAAGGCGTTCTGATTCCAGGAGTTGATGATGCCGTCGCCCGTCAACGTGACCGCGGCCGTCAGATCATAGGAGCTGGGCTCCACGTATTGCTTGAACGCATGCGGCGCATAGCGGTAAAGGCTGAGAGTGAGCATGCTGTCCACCAGCTGATCATAGCGCACGGTGCGCTTTTGCTCGAGCAGATTGGTGAAATAGGGCGTGGCGTATTTGATGCCGAAATAGCTGCTGGAGGAATCAAAGAAGCGGGCCTCATAGCCGTTTTCATGGAGCGTATTGTAGAAGTACTGCGCGGATTCGCTGCTCCAGGCCTCGCTGAACCATTGCTCGATGGGGATGGTGTTGTCAAACTCGTAGCCCGTGAGCATGTGCACAACGGAGGGGAAGGTGCCGATGTACGTCGGGTCGCAGTTGTCATAATAGGTAAAGTCCTTCAGCGCGTCCAGCGCATCCGGGAACTGCTTCAGCATGCTGTCGATATAATCGTTGGAGAAATAATCGAGCATGATGACGATGACGTTGCCGTTGGGGGATACCTTGTACTGCTCGTTGCCGGACAGCACATAGGCGGTTTCGTTTTTGCGGCTGGCCTCGCTTGTAAGATGCTGCGCACTGACAACGCCAAACGTAAGTCCCTGCATGAGAAGAAGGAGCAAAGAACCCGTCATGACGATGCGGCGCGTGTGCTTTTTAAGCAGCGTCAGCGCGGGCACGAGGATCATCAGCCCGGCGAGCCAGATGATGAGATTGCTTTTGCCGTGCGCGGCGTACAGCGACCAGTCAACCCCCTCGCCTTCCAGCAGGCCAAGATCCAGATTGAGAAAGACATTCTGCACATAGCCAAGCAGCGCTGCGGAAAAAACAAGCGAGAGCAGCAGGCGGAAGGGGAATTTGCGGAAAAGGGCAATTACCAGCGCGCCAAGAAAGGAAGAAACAAGACAGATCGCAAAAAGCGGCACAAAGGCTTCCCAGAAGGTGAAGCGGAAATTGGCGGCGTTGCCGACAAAAACTTCCATTGAGCCCCAGACGCATACCATGAAGGCAAGCAGGAAACAGGGCAGGAAGGCGGCCTTCAGCCGGCGGCCGTATAGGCGCTTCTTGCGGGTGTTTTTCATCAGTAGCCTTTCTCCTTTGGAATAAGCATTATATCTTATATATTATATCCGTATTGGCGTTTGTTGACAAGCATTTTGCCAGCAAATCGCCAGAAAAACTGCACGATGCAAGCGCGCCTCGATCGGTTGTAAAAATTGCAGGTTTATGTTATGATAAAAAATTGGAGGGACGAAAGATGCAGCAAGCCGTATTGCAGGCGCCCGTGCGCCGCGAAAACACAATCAGCATCTGGCTGGACAGGATATTTTCCCAGCCTTATTTGTATGCCTTTTTTGCGCTGATTGCGCTGAAGCCCCGGGCTTTGTGCGATGTGGATGAGCTGCTGGCTTCCGTTTTGCAGATGGAATCCTTCCCGCTTTTCCGCGTAGCGATGTATGTTATTTTTTCGATTGTGCTTTTGTGCTATGCGCTGCGCTGGCTGCTGAAAGACATTGGGCGCGTGAACAAAACACTGCTGTGCATTCTTTTCATGTTTTTGTATCTGGCGGGGATCACCTTCGTCTTTGACGGCGCGAGCGGTTATCATATCGACTGGCATGCGGGCTTTGCCCTGATGATGATGATCGATATGGGTTTGCAGCGCGAAAAAAAGAGCCTGATCCGCGGCCTGACGGGCGCGTTTGAATTCTGGGTGTATCTCAACGCCATCAGCTTTGTGGTGTTTCCCAATTCTTTGGATCCTACGAATTTGACGCCCGCCTGGATCCTTGACAGCCGCGTGTATTATTACCGCATCGTATTTCCCGCGCTGACGTTGGCGCTTGTGCGGCATCATGTGTGCGGCAGAGAATTTTTGCTGCGAACGGTGCTGATGGTGCTGTTGAATGCGGTGACCGTCATTCATCAGGGCGGCGGCACGGCGCTGATTGGCGTGGGCGTGTGGCTTGTGCTGATATTGTGGTGCAATCGCCGGGCATTGCCGCGCTATGCGACGCCTTTTGTCTTTACTTTCCTGGCGGCGGCAATCTTTGTGGGCATTCAGTATTTTGATCTGCACAATCTGTTCGCTTCGTTGATTACCGGGGTGCTGGACAAGCGCATGACGCTGTCCGGACGTACGGATATCTGGGATAAGACGATGGCGGTGGTTTTTAATAATTCCATCACGGGCGTTGGGTATCTGCCGGTTGCGTATATGCGGCAGCTGCTGGGCGGCCGCGCCTTCTCTCACACGCACAACCAATTGCTTGAATTGCTGCTGCACGGCGGCGCCATCGCTGTTGTGCTGTATTTGTCGGCGGCCTGTTTTGCATCGCAGGAAGCTGTTAAGTATCGCCGCAGTCCGGCGGTCAAGCAGATTGCGCTGCTGCTGTGCGTGTTTGCTGTCATGGGCGTGGTGGAGATCTTCCACAACGATCCCATCTATTATGCCCTGTTTGTGCTTTTGTCGCGTGCGGATTGTCTGCAGGAGGGCAAAAAGCTGCCGCGCATCAGCGTGATCAAGCGGATCCGGCGGGATCTCAGACAGAAAAAAGCATAAGAAAAGGCGACGGGAGGAACCGTCGCCTTTTTGTTATCGGATGCGTTTGAACATATACAGGCTGCCGTCCTGGCTTTTTTCTACCTTCAGGTAGGAATACCCGGCCTTTTCGCACAGGCAGCGCGCGGCGTGATTGCCTTCAAAAACGTGCAGCGTGATATGCGGCAGCGGCACCGTTTTTTCCATCAGCTGCAGCGCGGACAGCGCATAGCCCTGCCGGCGATAGGGCGGGTAAATGCACAGATCGTCCAGGAAGGCTTTGCTCAGGCCCAATTGATCATACCACAGATAGCCGACCGATTCGTTTGCTTCGTTGAGTATCTGCAAAAGAAAATGCTTGGGCGTCGCAAGGCCCTGGGGCAGCAATTCCGCAAATTCGCTGCGTGCTTCTTCCTCCGCTTCTTTGCGGGATGTATAGCCGCCGTCGCGCAAAAGATCTTCGGTGTAGCTCGCAAGCGACTGCTGACGGAAGGCAGCAAACTGCGCTTCGGTCATGGGCTTGAATGAAATATTCATATACTTACCTCTCAGGTGCAGAGATTCTGCGGCGTGCCGCGAAGATAGGCGCCGAGATTATCAAAAGCGATCTGCGCGCGGCGCAGCATGCTTTCCTCGCTCAGATATGCCACGTGCGGCGCGAGGATGCAGTTTTTCGCCTGCAAAAGCGGCTCGTCTGCGGGCAGCGGGGGCTCGATATCGAATACATCCACCGCAGCGCCGGCGATAAGGCCGCTGCTTAGCGCGTCGGCAAGCGCACGGCTGTCCACCAGCGCGCCGCGGGCGCAGTTGATGAAGATGGCGGAGGATTTCATACGCGCAAATTGCTCTGCGCCCAGCATTTTGCGGGTGCTTTCATTGGCAGGCGCGTGCAGCGTGACGATGTCGCTGCGCTCGAGCAGTTCATCCAAAGAAACCATGGGATAATCTGCGGAAGGAACAGGATCGCAGGCGATCACATTGGCGCCAAAGGCGGTGAACAGCTGCGCCGCGCGGCGACCGATGCGGCCAAGACCGATCACGCCTACCGTTTTTCCGGCGATTTCCCGGCCGCACAGACCGGCGGACGTGCCGCCTTTGCGCGTGGCGTGGTCGCCTGCGGGGAGCTTGCGCAGCAGGGCAATGGCAAAGCCGATGGTCAGCTCCGCCACCGTTTGATCGGAATAGCCGGCGCAGTTGCTCACAAGGATGCCCTTTTCGCGGCAGCAAGCCATCGCTACATGGTCAAAGCCGGTGAACGCCACGTCGATGTAACGCAGGCTCGGACAGTTTTCAATGACGGCGGCGGGCAGCGGACGGTTGGCGATCATGGCGATATCGGCGTCTTTGAGGCGCTCGGTCAGCGATACGTTATCGCCTGCCTTGTCGGGGTAATAGGTAAATTCATGCCCGGCGGCGATGAGCGGCGCGGCGAGATCGCGCAGGGCGTTTTCGGTGATGCCGAGGGGCTCGGCGAGGACGATGTGCATGGAGAAGTCCTTTCTGTGAGAGAAACGCCGCCTGCGGGCGGCTACACCTCATCAGTCA
>JAZQXQ010000136.1:0-3577 GCA_045632965.1 Clostridia bacterium | reverse complement strand
CTTTTTTCGTATAGCCTGCGTCAAACTTTTACGTCCACAACGCAGCCTTTCGGGTGGGTTTTAGGGGAACGGAATCCGCCGCTGCCCTTTGGCAGATAAAGGCGGATGAAGTTCCAATGAGGCACAGAGTAAAGTGAACTCTTGTTCACTTTACGATAATGCCGAATTGCGGATTAGCTTTGGGCTCCAAAGCTGCCTCCCTAATGTCTCCCCCTTAAATCTCCACATCCAGCCCGTCGTAGGCCACCTTAATCCCATACTTCGCCGCCTCGGCGCTCAGTTCCTCGTGCGTCATGTCGGTCAGATGGCTGATGTGCGTGACATACTTAACCGCATCCTTTTTCAGCTTGCCGGCCTTTTCCAGCCGCTCGCATACCTCCACGCACTGAGGCAGACACATGTGGCTGGGCGTGATGCGCTCCACCGCGTGCAGCGTGCAGTCAAGCACAATGCCGTCCAGCACGCCGTCCCACTGATTTTCGATGTACTCCCACGTATCGTCGGGAAGATAGCCCGTATCCGTGCCCCAAAGCAGATTCTTTTCGCCGTCGCCGATGATATAAATGGCCGCCTGCAGCTCCGGCCCCACGTGCCGCGCCCTGAGCGGAATCACTTTGTGTCCCGCAATCTCCGTGGGTTCAAAATATTTTACCTCGTGCCACACCGGGAACATGCGCGGGCGCGGATGGCCTGTCTGATCAAGCTTTTTACCGGCTTCTTCCTTTTCGCGGATCTTCGTCCCCGAGCCCCAGGTGGTGTAATAATGATGAGGCGTTGCGCCGATGGGACGATCCACCAGCTCCTGATGCAGAAAATGATCATAATGATCGTGCGTAATCAGCACATGATGGTACTTGCGCACATCCAGCCCGCCATAAAAGCAGTGCATCATGGTATCCACAGGAAATTCGATCAGCAGCGCGTCATTGAGCAGCGCCTGAGAACGCGAACGCATGTCGGGCCCGCGATGCTCGCGCGCATAATTGCAAATGCGGCAGCTGCAATAAAGCTCGGGCTGCGCGCCGCCGCCGCTGGTACCGTAAAAATGCAGTTTCATATCATTTTCCTCCTTTATTTACCCTGCGCCACACGCTGCGCAATCAATTGCAGCCGCGGCAGCGCATAGGGGAAAAATTCCTGATACGCCGCGCACAAACGCGAGCGTTTGAGCTGCCCGTCTCCGTCGTCGCGGTCGCGCCGGCAGCCGCCGCGGCACAAAGGATGCCACGGGCACTTGTAGCAGCCCTCATCCTTTTCCATCGACGCCTCGATAAAGCGCATCTCGCGGCGCTTGGCGTCCACCTCTTCAAAACTCTGGTCTTTGAGACTGCCCAGACGGTACTGATCCAGCACGTAAAAATCGCACGGATACACGCCGCCGTCCGCCTCCACCACGTACTGCATGGAGCAGCAGCCCATCATGCCGCAGCTTTCGGCAGGCCTTCCCAGCAGCATGCCCACATAATTCTCAAACTGGCGGATATAAATGAACCGGCCGCTCAGCACATCCTGCGCCCAGCGATCGAAAAGCTTTTTGAGGAAGGTCGCATAGCCCTTGCTTGTCAGCCAGCCGTCGTCCTCGCCAAAGGCGTCAAGGCAGGGAATGTACTGCTGCCACCTCAAATCGTGGCGGGCAAAGAAATCATAGATCAGATCGATCTTCTGCGCCGTATCATCCGTGACCACGGTGAGCACATTAAAATCGCACTTGTACTTTTTGAGCCGTTCGGCAGCCTCCAGCACGCGCCGCAGCGTGCCCTCACCCTTGGCATCCACGCGGTTTTTATTGTGCACCGCGCTGCTGCCGTCAATGGACAGACCCACCAGAAATTTGTTTTCCGCCAGGAACTGCGCCCATTCGTCATCGATCAGCAGGCCGTTGGTCTGCAAAGCGTTTTCTATGATCAGGCCTTTGTGGTTATACTTTTTCTGCAGCTCCACCGCGCGGCGATAGAAGTTAAGCCCGCACAGCGTGGGCTCGCCGCCCTGAAAGCCAAACGTGCACTTGAACTCCGCATAGTCAAGCGCCTTTTGGATCAGCGCCTCCAGCGTGTCCTCCTGCATGATGCCGTAATCCTTCACTTCGCGGCGAGCTGTTTCGTCAGCATAAAAGCAATACCTGCAGCGCATGTTGCAGCGGCCGGACGCGGGCTTGATAAGCAGATTGATGGGCGGCATACCGATTCCTCCGTATATACGATATACTGATTATATCAAATCACGCCCTGTTGCACAAGAAATTTCATTGTCCCGGCAAAATGCCAAAAGTTGAAGTTTAATTGAAACTGTGTTAGTATAATATGTAAGAATTGATACACCGCAGTTTTGAAACTGCTTTTCTGAAGGGAGATATAACATTGAAAGTCAGGATCACTTCCGACAGCACCTGCGACTTTTCGCGCGAAATGAAAAAACGCTTTCATGTAGGCATCGTGCCGCTGTACGTCATCAAGGACGGCGTGGCCTACCGCGACAGCAAGGATATCACCTGCGATGAAATCTTCGCCCATGTGGCCGCCGGCGGCGCGCTTTGCACCACTTCTGCCGTCAGCCAGAGCGAATACGAGGATTTCTTTGCCCAGCAGCTGGAAGGTTATGACGGTCTGGTGCATGTGAACCTCAGCAGCGAAATGTCCTCCTGCCATCAGAATGCCTTGGTCGCCGCCGAAAAATTCAAGAACGTGCATGTGGTGGACAGCCGCAATCTCTCCTCCGGCCAGGGCCTGATCGTCATCCGCGGCTCCCAGCTGGCAGAGAAAGGCGATATGACCGCCAAAGAAATCGCCAATGATCTGCGTGAATACGCCAAAAAAGTCGACTCCAGCTTCATCGTGGATAATCTCGAATATCTGCGCAAGGGCGGCCGCTGCTCGGCGCTGGCGGCGCTGGGCGTTAATCTGCTTAGCATCAAGCCCTGCATTGAAGTCCGCGACGGTAAAATGAGCGTGGCGCGCAAATACCGCGGCACCTTCCTTAAGGCGCTGAAATCGTACGTGCGCGACCGTCTCAAAGAAGATGACACCATCGACACCTCGCGTGTTTTCATTACCCACACCCCCGTGGCTGACGGCATTGTTGACGCCGTTAAAAGCGAAGTGGCGGGCTGCAAACAGTTCGATGAAGTCCTTGAATCCGAAGCTTACTGCGTCATTTCCTGCCATTGCGGCCCCAATACGCTGGGTGTCCTTTACACACACAAATAAAACCGCAATAAAAAAGCTGCCGTAAGGCAGCTTTTTTTGTTTTACGTCAGCAGCATTCTGTCGCTGTTGAGCTCCTGTCCGCTGGATGCGGCAAACATGGCAATCAGATCCTCGCGGGTGAGCTTTTGCTTTTCTTCGCCGGAGATCTCCACCGCGATGTGGCCGTTGTTCATCATGATCAGGCGGTTGCCAAGGCGGATGGCGTCCTGCATGTTGTGGGTGACCATCAGCGTGGTCAGCTTGTTTTCGCCCACCAGTTTCTGCGTCATATCCAGCACCTTCTGCGCCGTCTTGGGGTCAAGCGCCGCTGTGTGCTCGTCCAGCAGAAGAAGCTTGGGCGCCTGAAGCGTGGCCATCAGCAGCGTCAGCGCCTG
>JAZQXQ010000135.1:0-20048 GCA_045632965.1 Clostridia bacterium | reverse complement strand
CCCGCGCTGCAGGCGGATGTGCCGATGATTGAGCCGCTTCGTGAACTGTTCAAGAGCGAGATCCGCACGGTGGGCAGCACGCTGGAGATGCCCGGGGATATCCTGTCGCGGCAGAGCTTCCCCGGCAGCGGTCTGGCGCTGCGCATTCTGGGTGCGGTAACGCCTGCGAGATTGCAGACGCTGCGTGCGGTGGATCGCATTTTTACCGAAGAACTGGCGGAGTCCGGTCATCTCAAGCGCCTGTGGCAGCATTTTGCCGTGCTCAGCCCCATGGCGGGCGATGATCCCCGGGCGATGATTGCTCTGCGCGCTGTCAATGCGGCGGAAACAACGCAGGCGTACGCAGCCAGGCTGCCGTATGATCTGCTGGAGCGCGTGATGGATCGCATCCGCCGCGAGCGCCCCGAGGTTTCCCGCGTGGTATACGATTTGAGTTCTTACAGCCGTTACAGCGGCGTGGAATGGCAATAAATTTTAATCGAACTGAGGAATACGCATGCATTTAACACATCCGATTGCGCCCTATCAGGGCATTCCGCCGGAGGATTGTATTTTTGTCACCAATGACCGCATGGTCGAAATGGGCATGGGCTATGTGACGATGTTCATGCAGGGGGAGATGTATCCCGAAGCGCCGCTGCATGTTTATATGCAGCTGGATGCGCAGCCTGCCGGACGGAATCTGCTGCTGGGCGCGCTGCTGGCGCGGGCAGAGCAGCTGCGCGCGCAGATGCCCCAGGTGAAGGGGCGTTTGTATACGCAATTGAGCCCGGAAGACTGGGATATGACGCAGTTTTACGCCAAGGCGGGCTTCAAGATGGATGATACGGAGGATCTGTATCGCTTCCCGCTTCCCAACTGGCCTGCGCGTGCGCCGGTGAGCTGCACGTTCGGGCAGGTACCCTTCCGCACGCCGCAGGAGACGCTGGCGTTCTTGGAGCGCTTCAATGCCTATCGCATTGCGCCCATTGATGCGGAATTCCTTGGCCGCTGCATGGAGATGGAGCATTTTACCGCCATCGGCTACTATCGCGGCACGCATCCTGTGTGCGAGGCGCTGTTTACCGGCCGCGGCCCCGAGGCGACGCTGGTGGGCTTGTATGTGCGTGCGGATTATCGCCGTCAGGGTTTTGCCAAGGCGATCATTGGCGCGGCGTGCGATATTCTGCGTGAGCGCGGCGTACAGCAGATTTCGACGCGCGCGTTCTCCCGTAATGCGGCGCAGATGGGCTTGATGCGCGCGGCTGGTGCGCAGAAGGTGCGGACCACTGCGGTGCTGCCCGGGTTGCCGCTGTAAAGGGGAGACGAGGGGAACGAAGGGGACGTTACTTTCTTTGAGTCAAAGAAAGTAACAAAGAAACCTGCGTTTGTATTGGAAGTTGGCTGCGATTTTGTCGCGGCAGTCTAATTGAAAAAGGTGAGGAAGATCACGAATGCGAGCAAGCTCGCCCCGATGACTTTTCTCACCTTTTTCAGTTTGCTACGCAAACCCGGATGGCGATGCCATCCGGACTGCCGCTTTGTAGACTTGTGCGCAATCGCGCGCGTGAAACGCACAGAAAAAAGGACTGAAGCCGAGGGGCGAGCTTGCTCGCACATTCGGATTCAGCCTTTTTTCATATAGCCTGCGCCAAACTTTTACGTCCACAACGCAGCCTTTCGGGAGAGCTCGAGAGGGGCTTTGGGCTCCAAAGCCGCCTCTCGAACGTCTCTCCCCCTTACTTCACAAACTCCTTCATATCCTCCGCATCCCGCACAGAAATCTCCTGGCTGGAATACCGCGCGCGATCGTACAGATCTGCCGCCTGCGGGGACACATTCTTCTGCAAAATCACCTGACGCGCGGTCAGATTGCCGGGGCGCTCCCTGCCGCGGTCGCGCAGCACCTTGTAGCGCATGCGCACGCTCTCGCGCGGCGACAGCTGCCCCCAGGCGACGGCGGCGGCCCGTTTGCGCGGCGCAGCGCGTTTAAGCTGTACGCGGCGCTTCACTTCGCCCCAGTCGAGGATGCTCTCCACAGTCTCTTCGTAGGCGTTGTTGATCTGTCCGGCGTAGCGCCGCAGCTGCGCAAGCAGAAAAAGCGCCGCCTTTTTGAGCACACCCAGGAACTTTTTGAGAATGAGGATGCACAATACCAGTGCGATGGCCAGCGCCAGCCAGCGGATGATCTGTTCAAGAATGATCCAGAATTTCGGCGTCTCGGCGATCTCGGCAAGACCGCTCAGATCCATGCCGCCGCCCGCGCCGCCTTGGGATACGTTTTCCGTCTCCGTGGCGAAAAGCCACTGAAGGATCGCCCAGAGGACGTCGCGGACGAAAATCAGCGCGGTGGTCACCGCCCGGGCGAGGGCTTTGAGATTGGCAGCGATGATCAGCCCGGCGGCAAGCAGCGCCGTGCGTAAGCGATTGCGCCAGCGCATCACGGGCGAGGGTCGTTTGTCGCCCGCCATGCCGGTGCTCAGCGACAGTTCGTTGAGCGACAGCAGCACATACGCAAAGTATACGCAGGCGAAGAATTTAAGCTGCGGCGCGGCGGCGGCAAGCGGCTGCGCGCGCAAAAGGAAAAGCGACAGCGCATAAATGAACACGCCCAGATACCACAGCGTGGGCGGGTATTCATCGCCGGGCGACTGGCACAGAAGCAGCAAATGCAGCGGCAAAAATGCCGTGCACAGCAGGGCGGGGAAAACAACGCTGTAGCGACCGGAAAGACTTAGCGCACGCGTGAAGACATGCACAAGCACGGCGGGCGTGAGCAGCGCGCACAGCAGCATGCGCCCGCGGCGGATATAGCGGACCAGCAGCGCGCACAGCAGCGATAAAACGAGCCACGGCAGGAAATACAGGGCGTTATCGGCAAAGTGCACGCCGAAAAGCAATAGCAGCGGCGCGCCCAGCAGGAAAGCGCCCAGCGTGCAATACAGGCGGTACAAAAGCGTTTTCATGCCGCGTCGCCCCCTTTCAGCAGCATCAGCTGCACGTTGTTGCCTGCGTGGCGAAGGGCGGCGATGCGCGCTTGCAGATCCTCGCTGTCATAGCAGGAGAGCAGAATGATATCAAGCCCGGTGAGCTTGTCCATCTCCTCCAGGAAGGAAGGGAATCGCTTGGTGCGCTTGATCTGCAAAAGGGACATGGCGCTCAGCAGCATATTCTCGGCGCCCGCGCCGCCGATGGGCGCAACATACGCGCTGCCCTCCTGGCCTTCCAGGGGCATATTGGAGGCAAAGCCCGCCTCAGCGCCCATTTTCAGCGCCTTCATGCAGATGGTCGCCATAATGCGGATGCCGTGCTCGATACGCTGCTGCTCATAATCCATCAGCTCGCCCCACTGATCCTCGCGCAATTGGCAGTTGAGGATGACCATCAGCTTGGGATCGGCGGTGAAATCGTGGGTTTTCACCTGCAGTTCGTTGGTGCGTGCCGTGGCCGCCCAGTGGATATCGCGCACGGGATCGCCCGCGCGGTAGGCGCGGATGCCGTTGGTCAGGAAGGGATCATCGATGGTGGAGCGGCGCACGCTTTCGTCGCCCTGATAGCGCTGCGAGGTGAAGAAGGGATCATCCGGCACAAGGCGCGGATAGACGTGCAGCTCCGCCGGGGCGGAATATTCCGTCTGCGTGGGCGCAACGCCCAATAGATCGCCGAAGCTGAGGGAGACCTTGTCCAATTTGTAATGCCCGCGGCGCAAGAGCGTAACGGGATGCCGGCGCGTAACCTGCGAAAAGGCAGTCAGCGTGAACACGCTTTTGTGGAAGCGGTCAAAGCGCACGTCCAGATCCTCATCCGTGCCGAAACGCAGATAGGGCGAAATATTGCTTTCGATGCGCACCCAGGGCAAAAACAGCAGCTTGTTATTGCGGATGACCTCGGTGAAGGTGATTTGGTCGCCCTCGGTGGCGGTTTTTTGCGAAAAGCTGCGCTCATAATGAAAGCCGCGCATGCCAAAGCGCGCGACAAGCTTGCACTGCAGGATCAGCAGTGCAAAAAAGCCGAGCACCAGTACAAGCGCGCTCATCAATTATTCCTCTTCTGTGGGGACGGGCGTGATCTGCAGCGCCTTTTGCACGATCGCTTCGCCCGTGCTGCCCTGGCCGTAGAGCCCGCGGGCAATCACGCGGTGCGCAAGCACGGGCACGGCAAGATGCTGCACATCATCGGGCGTGACAAAGCCGCGCCCCTGCAGGAGCGCATACGCCTGGCAGGCGCGCATGAGCGCGAGCATGCCGCGCGGGCTGACGCCCAGCTGCGCGCGCTCGTCGCGGCGCGTGGCTTCGCACAGGGCAACGATGTATTCCTGCACGCTGTGATTGACCTCGCAATCGGGCAGCGACTGCTGCGCGGCGATGATTTCCTCGCGCGTGCAAACGCTTTCAAGCGTTTCAAGGGGCGAGGATTTGAGGAAGCGGCTGAGGATCTGTACGGCCTGCTGCGCATCGGGATAGCCCGGCGTCAGGCGCATGAGGAAACGGTCCAGCTGCGCCTCGGGCAGCGGGAAGGTGCCCTGAATCTCCACGGGATTCTGCGTGGCGATGACGAGGAAGGGCTCCTGCAGCTTTCGCGTCACGCCGCCCTCGGTCACCTGGCGCTCTTCCATGCATTCAAGCAGCGCCGACTGCGTGCGCGGGGTGGCGCGGTTGATTTCATCGGCCAGCAGGATGTTGGTGAACACCGGGCCGGGGATGAACTCAAACTCGCCCTTATTCATCTGATACACGCGCGTGCCGGTGACGTCGGCGGGCAGAAGATCGGGCGTAAACTGCACGCGCGAAAAAGCGCACTGCAGCGAGGCGGCCAGCGCGCGGGCGGTGACGGTTTTGCCGGTGCCGGGCACATCTTCCAGCAGCACATGGCCGCGGGCGATGACGGCGGCAAGCATCAGATCGATCAGATCGCTTTTGCCCACGATTACGCGTTCGATATTGGCTTTTACTTTTTGCGCAAGGGCTGCAATTTCAAGAGGCTGCATGGGGTATCCTCCGGTGTTATAGATAATAGAAATATTATATCATAAGCGCGGGTGGATGAAAAGAAAAAGATAACGCGCTCTGCGGTGCGCTACACCTTATGCGGATAAGGATAACGCCGTCCGCAGGCGCGTTATTTCCCCAACAAAAAACTGCCGCACATTTCTGTGCGGCAGCCTTTTTAATTAGTTGCTGTTACTCAGATTAACTCTGAATTACACGCCCAGGCCGTAGCCGTAAGCATTCAGCTGTTCGGTGGCGGATTCCATGTAAGCGTTGAAGCCATACAGGTCGTCCAGTTCCTTGAGGAACTTGTCATACTCTTCCTGAGAGATGGGACGATCGCCGTAGACGAAAGCGGTCAGCTGGGTGGTGATGTAGGACTGCATTTCGTTGAGGAACATGCCTTCCGGAGGAACAACCAGAGAGTTCAGATACTGATACTGGTTGATGCTCATGGTGTAGGAGAAGGCGCGCTCGGCTTCGGGGAACTTGGCCTGCAGGTAGGGCATTTCGATACGGGAGAAGATCTGGTAGGTGGAGATGTAGTTGGCATCGCCGGCCTTTTCGGTCATAACGGGCTTGCCGTCAACCATGTTCCAGTGTTCGCCTTCGATACCGAACATGACCAGGTAGGAACCTTCGTCGGTGGCCAGGTAGTTGAGTACCTTGAAGACAGCCGCCAGCTTTTCGGGTTCGTCTTCCAGATCGGCGCACAGGGCGTAGGAGTCGCCGCCGCCAACGCCGTCATAGGGATACATGTAGTCTTCGCCGCCCAGTTCGTTGTTCAGGGGGCCGATAACATTCCAATACGCATTGGGGTTAACCGCGGCGATGTTGTCCAGAGCATACTGCTTGTTCATGCCGGGCCAGGAGATGCAGTGCAGACCAACCTTGCCAGCGATGGCGTTGTTGGTACCGGTGGTGGTCATGATGTCGGGGTCCATCAGCTGTTCGTCAACGAACTTCTTCGCCCATTCCAGAGCCTGCACGGCGCCGGGAGAGAGCAGGCTGTTGGTGATCTTGCCATCGCGCTCGACGATGTAGTTGTCGAAAGCGAAGTCGAAGCACATACCGATGATGTGGAAGCCGCGGATGCCGCTGCCGCCGGAGATGCCGTAGGTATCATCGATGCCGTTGCCATCGGGATCCTGTTCGGAGAAGGCCTTGGCTACTTCGTACAGGGTGTAGATGTCGGTGGGAGCTTTCAGATTCAGCTTGTCCAGCCAGTCCTGACGGACCTGCAGGCCCCACTGGGACTTAGTGCCTTCACCGGTGCCGGTGACGTACAGGCGGGGCAGGGAGTACAGGGAGCCGTTGATCAGGTAGGGGTTACGGTTGGTGTCGCCCAGGAACTCCATAACGGCCTTCAGTTCGTTATCCAGATAGGGATCCAGGTTCAGCAGGACTTCTTCTTCGCAGTAGTCATACTGATGGTCGGAGTCGATGAAGAACACATCGGGGATGTCGTTACCGGCGATGCGCTGGCCCATAGCAGCCCAGTAGTCATCAACCAGGACGAGCTTCCACGAAACACCGGTCTTTTCCAGAATCTTCTGGTAGATGAAGTCTTCTTCCAGGGTGGCCGGCCAGCCATTGCCCAGAGACTTGCAGGCGACGATGATTTCAACGGGTTCGTCAGCCATGGCGGGGATGAAGGACAGAGCCATCATCGCGATGAGGAGCAGAGAAACGAGCTTCTTCATGTTTGGGGTCTCCTTTTCTTAAATATTTTATAATATGCACTCTCGGCACATTATGAACGATAGATGAGAATTACACTGTTACTGTGTTTATTATATCACAGCAAATGAGCGTTTGGCTACAATTATTTGCAGCAGCATGGAAGGAAAGGCGCATAATGATAACAGTTTTTTCAAATTGTTCATCATTCATAAGCGAAGCGCCTTCATTTTTCATGTCAAAGGTTAATTTATTAACCTTTGACCGCGCCCGCCAGCGTACCCTTGGTGAAGTACTTCTGGATGAAGGGGTAGATAATAACAACGGGCGCCGTGGCCACAACAACGGCCGCCATGCGCAGCGTTTCGGGCGGGATCACGTCGTCGGCGCTCACTTCGTTGGCCGTGGCGGAGTTGATCATGCGGCGCAGAACAACCTGCAGGGGCATTTTCTCCTGCGTGTTGATGTAGTAGATGGCCGCGGTGTAGGTGTTCCAGTGGGATACCGCATAGTACAGGCCAATCGTGCAGATGATGGGCAGCGACAGGGGCAGCACAATCTGCCAGAGGATGCGGAACTCGCCCGCGCCGTCAATGCGCGCCGATTCAAACAGATCGCCCGGCAGACCCTCGAAGAAGGCCTTCATAACGATGAAGTTATAAACCGTAACGAGGCTGGGGATGATCAGCGCCCACAGGGAGTCGATCAGGCCGGTGTTCTTGACCATCAGGTAGGTGGGGATGGTGCCGGCGGAGATGATCATGCAGGTGACGATCATCTTGATGAAGAACTTGCGGCCCGGCAGGTCGGGACGGCTGAGCGGATACGCCAGCATCATGGTGGTGATCAGGTTGCAGGTGGTGCCAACGATCGTGACCCATACGTTGACCTTCAGGGCGTTGGTCATGTTGGGGTCGGCCAGCACTTCCTTGTACGCGTTCCAGGTGATCTGCTTGGGAATCAGCACGAAGCCGCCGTTCTTGAGCATTTCAGCCATGGGCGTGAGCGAATAGGAAACCACGTAGATGATCGGAATCACGCAGACCAGACCGATGATGCCGATAAAAATTGCACAGATCCATTCAAAGATGGAGTCATTTCTCGATCTTACCATAGCGCACTATCCCACTTTCTCGCCAGAGCATTGGTGCCAAGCACCATGATAGCGCTGATAACCGACTTCATCAGACCAACGGCTGTGGCCAATTCGTATTGCATCTTGCCCAAGCCTTCTGTGTAAACCCAGCTGTCGATGATCTCAATGGAAGTACGGACGCGTTCGTTCATAAATACGTGCACCTGGTTGAAGCCGCCGTCCAGGATGTTGCCGACCTTGGTGATGAGCAGCACGACGAAGATACGGCCCAGGTTGGGCAAAGTAATGTACCAGATCTGGCGGAAGCGGCCGCAGCCGTCGATGCGCGCGGCCTCGTACATGGCGGTATCAATGCCCATGATGGCGGCCAGATACACGATGGACGACCAGCCGATGGAGTGCCAGATATCCGTCACGACCAGCATGGTGCGCGCGTATTTGTTGCTTGTGAGGAAGGGTATCGGTGTTCCGCCCAGGGATTTTATCAAGCGGTTGATAACGCCCGAGCCCTCGTTGAACATGGTGGTGGAGATACCGAAAACGATGATCCAGGAGAGGAAGTGGGGCAGGTAGGAAACCGTCTGGATCACGCGGGCATAGCCGCGGAAGCGGCACTCGTTGATCGCCAGGGCGAAGATGAGGGGCGGCAGCATGCCAAATACCATCTTCGACAGGGAGATAATCAGCGTATTGGTAACTACCTGACGGGAGGACGGGCTCTGCCAGAATCTCGCGAACCAGAACCACCAGGGATCATACCAGGGGCTCTCGGCGATACCCTTGCGGATCTTGAACTTCTTAAAGGCGATTTGCAGGCCGTAGAAGGGAGCGTATTTGTATACGCAGTAGAACAGGATGCCCGGGATCATCATCAGATACAGCGGCCAGAAGCGCTGCAGGGCTCTGATGAAGCGTTTCCTGCGGGTCGGCGCGTTGATCACGCGCGGCGCGGTTGCTTGCGACATTGTATCAGTCCTTTCGCTTGAGTTTATCTCATGCGCTTAATAAGCGCGGACTTCGAAGATCGTCACGTCCTTGGAGCCGTTGGTGGAGATGACGTGCACATCCACGCTGTCGCAGGCCACAGGCGCAAACTTGACGATATTGAGACGCTGGTGGTTGCCGCGGATTTCTTCGGTGTGCACCACCTTGCCGTCCTTTTTGAACACCAGGTTGTAATCCTTCACCAGCTCGGCGGGCGCGCCGTCGCGCTGCTGGCGCTGACGGTTGGGCGCCATGGTGACGCGGATGGGATAGTTGAAATCGGAATGGAAAACGAGGCGCATTTCGGAAAGGCTGACTTCCTTGCCAAAGTCAAGGGAGAGCGTTTCGCCGTTTTCGCCGATGCCTTCGCTCGTCCAGCCGTTGAGGGTTTCTTCAATCTTGCGGGATACGCCGTTGATGACGTCCGCGGCCTTCCAGCCTTCCTTGGTGGAGGAAGCGCTGATCTTCGCCTGCCGGGCCAGATCGTGCTGATCTTCATTCTTAAAGCCGGGCAGCCAGCCGCCGTCGGCAAGGATTTCCTGCTGCACTTCGCCGATGTAGGGCGCAAGCTCTCGGGGCATGAGGCCCTTCTTGGCGCACTTGGCAGCGGCAATGCCCACCGCCTCGCCGCCCAGCGCGCAGCAGCCGATGATGCGGGTGGAGGCCAGGCCCATGCGGCTGGTGGAAATATCGCGGCCGGCCATCATGAGGTTCTTGATATTCTTGGAATAATAGCTGCGCCACGGAATGGTATACACGCCGTGATAGTAGAAGCAGTCGGAGGGCAGACGCGCTTCGTCTTCCACGCCGAAGGGCGCATGCAGGTCCATGCACCAGCCGCCGTAGCAAACGGCGTCGTCAAAAATCTTGTGATCAAGAATATCCGCTTCGTTGAGGATATAATCGCCCATCAAACGGCGGCTCTCACGCATACCGGGCAGCGCGCCCACCCAATCCAGCTCAAAGTTCTCCGCGCCGTGGGCGTGAACGCCTTCCTGATTGTTCTTGATATGATCCCAGATGCCGTAGGCGTAGGCCATCAGGTCGTCGCGGATTTCTTCAAACTCGGGGATGATGTCATCGCCGTGGCCCATCAATTCGCACCACCAGTAGCCGTAGTCGTTGGCGGCGGAGGAGATCATGGACGTGCGCTTGTATTCCTCGGGATCTTCCAGATGGGAAAGGTCGATCGTCTCTCTCATCTGCGGGCAATGAATGCGGTTGCGCAGCTGATGCTCAGTCAGAGTCTTGGCGAACGCAGGCTTGACAAAGGGCACGGGATGGCCCTGATCCTTGGCCAGCATCATGATGGTATTGCCCATGCGGTAGTTGTTGGGCTCTTCGGGCGCGTGGGGCTCATTGAACTCGCTCTGCGCTTCGCTGCCCATGCGGAACTCGGCGCCCGCATAGTAGCCAAGCGTGCCGTTGCCCGTGCAGTCGATAAACAGCGGAGAAGTCAGCTTCAGGCGCATTTCGGTGGTTTCCTGCACGCACAGGATGGCGGTGATCTTGTCGTCCTCCACTTCACAATCGTACATGACGGTGTTGTGATAGCAGGTGAGGTTCTCCTGCTTCTTGGAGGCCTCAAAGAGGATCATATCCCAGGTGGTGTAGCTGAAATTGTGGTTGCGGGCCTTGTTTTCGAGCATCAGCTCATACACAATGCCGCCCTCGGCGTAGTCCGCCTGCTTCATGCCCTGGTCCGCGCCGGAAATGTGGATGCGGATTTCGCTGGAGGCGTTGCCGCCCAGCATCGGGCGCGCGTTGACCAGCGCGGTCTTCGCGCCGTGGCGCGCAGCCGCCAGCGCCGCGCAGGTGCCGGCCATGCCGCCGCCCACGACGATTACATCGTAGTTCGCTTCGATGAAGCGCTCTTTCTGTCTTCTCATGACTGTATCTCCTGAAAAAGTTTTTCTTATTTATAGAGGGATACGAGATGCTCGCAGGCACGGCGCGCCATGCGCGCTTCCTCCAGCAGCAGGGTTTCGGGCATGTTCGTTTTATCAAGCTCCAGCATCAGATCGGCCTTGCAGCCGCCCTCATACAGCGCGTGCATCACGCGCTCCCACTTGATATTGCCCATGAAGGGGATCATGTGCAGATCGTCAATGCCGTTGTTGTCGTGCACGTGCAGGGCGGTGATCTTCTCGCCCAGCAGGAGGATGGATTCTACCTGATCGCTCGTACCCATGTTGGCGTGTCCCAGATCCCAGCACGCGCCCACCAGCGGCGAATTGACATGGTCGATGAACTTTTTCAATTCCGCCGCTTGCACGCCGAAGCGCCGGCGCTTGGGCAGATCGTAGAGGTTTTCAAAGGCCAGACCCACATTAAACTTGTGCGCCGCCTCGATCTCGCGGTCGAAAATGCGCAGATTGTGCTGCACCTGCGCGTCCAGATCGCCAAAGCCGGCGTTAGGGTCATCCATGGGATGAATGACGCCCACCGTGCAGCCCATCAGCTTGGAAATTTCCACCGAGCGCAGCGACATGTCGCTGAAAAATTCCAGCCCGCCGGGGGCCTTGGCCATTTCCACATCGTGCTTGACGCTCAGCGAGCGGTAGGGAATGTGGCTTTGATAAAAGACAATGCCGCACTTTTCGGCTTCGTTGCGCAGCGTATCCGACGCCTGCCGCCAGTCATCGCCGTAGAAGGGATTATCCCCGCGGTGCATGGTGAACAGGCTGAGGTTCATCGATTCAAAGCCCGCCTCCGCCGCGCGGCGAACCTGCGTGATGAGGCCATCCATCGAGCCCTTGACGTGCAGCGTTGTACCGATGCGCATGGTGCTTCCTCCTTATTTGTAGAGAGAAACCAGATGCCTGGAAAGGCTCGCCAGCGTTCTGAGCTCTTCGTCCTTGAGGGGATCGGGCATGCGGGAGCCTGCCGTTTCCAGCACGAGATCGGCCTTGCAGCCGCTTTCGTACAGGGCGTTCATCACCTTTTCCCACTGCACGGTGCCGGTGAAGGGCATCACGTGCAGATCGTCCTTGCCGTTGTTATCGTGGATGTGCAGCGCCTTGATGTGATCGCCCAGCACGCGGATGCCCGCGGCCTGTTCGTCCATCGTCAGATTGCCGTGACCCACGTCCCAGCACGCCTGAATCAGCGGATCCTTGCAGTAATCAATCAGCTGCATGAGCTCCTTGGCGCGCATGCCGAAGCGGCGCAGATGGTGCTGGTCAAAAATGTTTTCAAACGCAAGACCTACGTTCAGCTTGTGGCACAGTTCGATCTCGCGGTCGAGAATACGCAGATTATACTTGATGTGCGCTTCGTTGTCGCCCACCACGGCCTCGCGGTCGTTCATGGGATGAATGACCGCCCACTCGCCGCCCAGAATATGGGTGATCTCAATGGCGCGCAGAGAAAGCTCGCGGTACTTTTCCGCGCCCTCGGCGGTCTTGAACAATTCCACGTCGCACGCCATGCTCATGGAGCGGTAGGGCAGGTGGCTCTGCACAAATTGTACGCCGCACTTTTCGGCCTCGTTGCGCAGATCCTCGGCAGCCTTTTTCCAGCCTTCGCCGCGGAAGATGCCGGGGCCGCGGTGCAGCCCGCACAGGTTGATATCCATTACTTCAAAGCCGGCGGCCGCACAGCGGCGAACCACTTCGGCAGGAGAAATCTTTTCGCCTGTTTCACGGCGCACGCCCAGCGCCGAGGTCATATTACCAATGCGCATAGCTTTACTTCCTTCTTATTTATAAAGGGATACCAGATGCTCGCCGACCTTGTAGCACAGCTTCGCGGCTTCGTCCTTGAGGCACTCGGGCATCTTATCGCCGCAGGTACCGATTTCAAAGATCAGATCCGCCTTGCAGCCGCCGTCGTGCAGCGCGTGCATGACATCTTCCCACGGAATATAACCGGTGAAGGGCAGCACGTGCAGGTCGTCCTTGCCGCGGTTGTCGTCGATATGCAGGGCCTTGATGCGATCGCCCAATTTCAGGATGGAGGGAATCTGATTGTCCATCATGCGGTTGGCATGGCCCACATCCCAGCAAACGCCCACGTATTCGGATTTGCAATCGTCCATCAGCGCGATCAGCTCATCGGCCGTCACGCCAAAGCGGCGGCGATTGGGGGTATCGCACATGTTTTCAAAGGCCAGACCCACGCCGATCTTGGCGGAGAACTCCAGCTCCTTGGCGAAAATCTTCTTATTATAATCAATCTGCGCCTGGATATCGCCCGTTTCGCTGGCGGGATCGGTGGTGGGATGCATCACGCACCACTTGCCGCCCAGCATCTTGGTGATTTCGATGGCGCGCAGCATCATGCTTTCAAAAAACTCCGCGCCCTCGGGCGTGCTGATCAATTCCAGATCCAGCCTTCCGCGATACGGCGGATGGGACTGCACAAATTCCATGCCAAGCTTAGCCGCTTCGTTGGCGATTTCATCCACCTGCTGTTTCCAGTCATCCTGATGCAGTGTGGTCTGGCGGCGCGAAAGCGCGCACATGTTCATATCCAACACACGGAAGCCCGCCTGATGGCAGCGGCGGATGGACTCGATATAGCCGATATACTCCGGCGTTTCACGACGGCCGCGGAAAAGAGACGTCATTGTACCAACGCGCATAAAAACACCCCCGAATATGATATGGAACGAATTTTTGAATACACGAAATAATCATCCCCGTAAAGGATGTATTTATTATACTGAAATTTCGTCAAATAATCAATGATTGGCGCACAGAATGATGATTTATCAGAGAAGAGCAAAAACTTGCTCACGAATAAACAAAAGTTGATCAAAAAGTAATGCAATTCTGCGCAAATGATCGATATGGGGATACATATAATGATAGTATGTATCAAAAATAAGGGTGTTGTAATCATGCTTGAACAGACCGGGCAGAAAAATAGAAAATGTGAACAATTTGCGAGCGGAAAAGACAGAATATTTTTTTGCGAAAACGCTTGATTTTTTTGCATCCCTCCTTTATAATACCATATTGGCACATCCTTGCGCTGTGCAAAGAGACACAGTGCCATAAGTCCATGAGGAGGTGAAAGTATGAACAAGTACGAACTGATCTACGTCATCGACACCGCGATGGAAGAGACTGCCCGCAACGAGCTGATCGCCCGTTTCAACGGCATGATCGAACAGGACGGCGGCAAGGTGGAAAAGGTTGAAGAGTGGGGCAAGCGTCGTCTGGCCTACACCATCAACTACAAGACCGAGGGCTACTACGTCCTGGTTAACTTCACCGCGAACGCCGAACTGCCCCGCGAAATCGAGCGCGTCATGCAGATCAACGAGAGCATCCTTCGTTACCTGACCGTGAAGGTGGAAGAGAAGCGCAGCAACGTCAAGCCCCGTCCCGTGCGCGTAGCGCCCGTTGCCGAGGAAGCGCCCGCTGCCGAAGCTGCTGCTCCCGCGGTAGCCGAATAATCAGGAGGGATTAACCAATGAATAAGGTTTTCATCGTAGGAAACCTCACCAGGGATCCCGAACTGCGTTCCACCCGTGATGGCATTCCCGTATGCTCCTTCACCGTGGCAGTCAACCGCCGTCAGCGCAATGCTGAAGCCGGCCAGCCCGAAGCGGATTTCTTCCGCGTAACGGCGTGGCGCGGCCTGGGCGAAAACTGCTCCAAGTACCTGGCCAAGGGCCGCAAGGTAGCCGTGACCGGCTCCGTGAGCGTAAGCACGTACACGGGCAACGACGGCGCTTTCCGTGCGAGCCTGGAAGTGACGGCCGACGACGTTGAGTTCCTCACGCCCCGCGGCGAAGCCGGCGAAATGCCTGCTGCTGCCCCCCGCGCGATGGCTCCCGCCGCCCCCCAGTCCAACGGCTTTGTACAGGTGGATGACGACGAACTGCCGTTCTAACAACAGTCAACATTCATTAGTAATAGGAGGAAGCAATCCATGTCTGAAGATCGTGGCGAAAGAAAGCAGCGCCCGCGTGGCCGTAAGCCCCGCCGTAAGGTCTGCGATTTCTGCGTAAACAAGGTCGCTTATATCGACTACAAGGACGTGAACCGTCTGCGCCGTTACATCAACGAGCGCGGCAAGATCATGCCCCGCCGTATGACCGGCACCTGTGCCAAGCATCAGCGTCAGCTGTCTGAGGCCATCAAGCGCGCCCGTGCCATCGCGCTGCTGCCCTACACTGTCGATTAATTGCGATAGCATACATCACTCACAAGACCGCTCTGCAAAGGGCGGTCTTTTTTTGCTGTTTGAAGTGCGTGGATTTATATTTTGTGGTAGATTTTTCCTTTCACTTGTGTTACAATGTAATTAGAATTTCCGAATACGGAAAAACATAGTGAGAGGAAGCGACCTGTATGAAAAGAACGCTTTTCGTCATCGTCATGCTGCTGTGCGTGGCGCTGTTTGCGTTGCCGGCACTGGCGGAGGATTCAACGTGCGAACATGACTGGATCTGCTGTAACGGCACGTGCTGGGATTGCGGTATGGATGGGTTTTCTGCCGGGTCCTGGCACAAGTATGAAAAGTACCAGTACTATGATGAGAGCTATCATCAGGAAGTCTGCACGCTGTGCGGCAATGTGAATGAGGATCTTTGGGAGCATAACCTCATTTGCAACGGCTCGTGTACGGATTGCGGCGCCACAGGCTTGGCTGCCAATCCGGATAATCACGATTATAAGCCTGTATACTACGATGAGACTTTTCATTGGGATACGTGCACAATTTGTGGCGCAACGAGCGAGGAGCTCAGTGAGCATTCGGTATCTTGTATGGCGTCTGATACCAGTATATGCGAAGGCTGCGGCTCCGCAGCGTCGAATATGTGGATCAATCACGTTGACGATATGATAGACGATCATGATGAAACCCATCACTGGACCTACTTTCCTACTTGCGGCATGACCGGCACCAAGGAAGAACATTACGTATACTGCTATAATCCCGGCGTATGCGATAGCTGCGGTCGCAGCGGTCTGGATATTCCGGTTACGCATACCGGAAGCCGTATGACCGGTAGCAATGAAACGGAGCACTGGGAATACTGCAGCAGCTGCGAGGAAGAATATGCCGATACCCGTGCGACGCATACTGTGGATTGCACCAATCCCGGTGTGTGCACGGTGTGCAGCGCGAGTTGTACGAATGCGGCAACGCATGTGGGTTCGTCGGATGGTAAGTGGTATACCGATGACGCCAGCCATTGGCAGCTGTGTGTCTGCGGCGAAAAGATCAATGAAGGCACGCATGACGGCGCGCTGGCGGGCGATGAATATGAGCACTGGTATTTGTGCGATGCTTGCGGCGAGGAATATGGCCGCGACTGGCATGAGCAGTATTGCTATGCGATCGGCACCTGCATCGACTGCGGCGTTACCACGCTGACTGAGGAAGCGGAACTGAAACACGATCCTGTTCTTGTCTATACCTATGATGCGCAGATGCACTGGTATCCTTGTGCCAACTGTGATACACAGAACATTGAAGGCGGACCGCACGCCATCAATTGCCTGACCAACGCCTGCGAAACCTGCGGCTATAGCGGCAGCGATATCTCCGGCTATGTGAGCCATCAGGGCAATATTTCCGATACATGGGAGATTGATGTCTATTCGCATTGGCGGACGTGCGATGCCTGCAACGGCCGTGTCGATGAAGATGAGCATTACAGTGAATCGGGTAATTATCAGACCAGTAATACATATTGCTGGCTGATCTGCGATGAGTGCGATAACCAATTCAATGTGCAGGAGCATCATGTGATTTGCCCGGATAACGGCAAATGCAGCAACTGCGGCATGGAATATGCCGGCGAGGTGGAGCATTGGATCGACAGCGAGCCTGAGTACTTCCACGATAATGATCAGCATTGGTATTTCTGCGATGCTGACTGCGGTACGCAGCTGGGCCTTGATTTTCATGATATTTCCTGTAAGGATTCTACGGTCTGTCTTACTTGCGGTGCGACAGGCTTGACTGGCCAGTCTGCGCCGCCCCACACTCGCGGTACATACGAGAAAAATGATACGGAATGCTGGGTGAATTGTACCGCTTGCGGCGAGGAGATTGAACGTTATACGCACAGAGGCTATTGCTGGAATGGCGGCGCCTGTGAATACTGCGGCACGACCACCGGTACGATCAAGATTTACCACGAAGACGACGACACCTATTTCGGCGATGAAACCAAGCACTGGCAGGAGTGCATGCATTGCTCTGAGCCCATCTTTGAGGACGAGCATACGGTCTACTGTACGAATCCGGGCGTGTGCGCGGATTGCCGCAGAGAAGATTGTGCCAATGCGATAACGCATGTGGGCTCGGCGGACGAGGAATGGTATGCTGACGAGGCCGGCCATTGGCAGCTGTGTGCGTGCGGCGAAAAGGTGAATGAAAGCACGCACGACGGCATTACGCAGACCGGTGATGCATCCGAACATTGGTCGGTCTGTGCGACTTGCGGTGAAATTGCGAATACGCGCGAGGCGCATGCCGTATCCTGCGCCAATCCCGGCGTGTGTACGGAATGCGGCGCAGAAGACTGCACCAATGAGGCAACGCATTCCTTTGAAATGATGTATGATGAAACGAAGCACTGGGAAGAGTGCTCTGCCTGCGGCGAAATCGCCTGGGAAGGCGGCGAGCATTATAATGTTTGCATAAGCGGTTTGCCCCTTGGCTGCTGTGTGGAATGCGACTATGACCAGGTAACAACTTTCTATCATATTCAGGACGGCGGTACGCCCGGCGAATCGCCCGAAACGACCACGAAATACAGCGAAACTGAGCATTGGGAAGTGTGCGACGGCTGCGGCGAAGAGCTTCCCGACACCCGCTTCCCGCATGGCGTTGCCTGCGACAGCGACGGCAAGTGCACCGGCTGCGGCACCGAAGTAGGCGATGATATCGAAGTGATGCATTACCGCTACACCGATACGCCTTACGAGTACGATGAAACCCACCACTGGTTCATCTGCGTGATGTGCAATGAGCAGGCGATGAAGGGCGAGCATAAGTTCAGGGAAGCCGAGCGCGACGAAAGCAAGATCGTATATACTTGCGGCTGTGGCGCAACGAAGGAAGAACTGCTGCACGTTGAACATGAGTGGGTTGAAACGGCCCGTAAGGAAGCTTCCTGCGGCGTGAAGGGTGAAATTACCTACGCCTGTGAATGCGGCGAAAGCTACACCGAAGAAATTGCCGCGCTGGAGCACAGCTACATTACCACTGAAACTCCCGCTGCCTGCGGCGTGGAAGGCAAGAAGGTAACCAAGTGCGAACATTGCGGCGATGAAATGGTCGAAGCCATCCCCGCGCTCAAGCACAAGTATGATATCACGAGCCTGCGTCAGCCTACCTGCGAGAAGAAGGGCATCAAGGAAGTCACCTGCAAATACTGCGGCGACGAAATTGTGACGTACATTGATGCGGTCGGCCACAACTACGAAGTGACCAGCGACTTTGCTGCCAATTGCACGGAAGATGGCGAAAAGGTATCCGTTTGTGCGAACTGCGGCGATGAGATTGTTGAAACGACGCCGGCGACGGGCCATACCTATCAGGTGACGGCCGAAACGGCAGCCGCCTGCCAGCAGGATGGCGCGGTTGTATCGGCCTGCACGGTTTGCGGCTTTGAATTGTCCGAGCCTGTTGCTGCCACCGGTCATGCTTTCGGCGTGTATGCGCCCAAGGGCGATGGCACGCATGTGGCGGAATGCAGCGCCTGCGGCGAGACCCGCGTGCGCAACTGCGAGTATCAGGATGTAGTGACCAATGGCATCACGCTGACAGTGTGCAGCGTTTGCGGCCATACGCGCTATGCCCTGCTGCCTGTGGCGGTGGCGGCTGAAACGACGGAAGCGACCGAGACCGCCGGAGAGACTGCGGCGGATGTGAAGCCTGACACGCTGTTTGTACCCGCCAAGGTGGAAAAGGTTGTCGTTACTACGACAAAGGGCGAAGAACTCAGCGGCGCGCAGCTGGTCATGTATGATCAGACGGCCATGCTGCAGGAGGATTCTCCCATCCTGGCGATGTATACTCTGGGTCTGGAGAGCGACGGCTATGCGGTGAAGCCCACGGAGGCGCTGCGCATTGAGCTGGAGCTGACCGAAGAGCAGACCGCAGAAACCTTTGAAGGATACAAGCTGGTGATCATTGTTATGGATGGCACGATGACCGAAATCGAATATGTGATCGAAGAGGGCAAGATCATCTTTGAAACCGATCTGGTTGGTATCCTTGCTTTCCTGCCGATCGAAGAATAAATCCGGCATACAAGACCGCTCCGCGCAAACGGGGCGGTCTTTTTGCGTGCGCATTCTGTGATACTTTATCAATTTAAGGTGATAAATCAGGAAGATTTTTTGTTCATGCTGCCGAAACGGAAGATTTTGTTATTTTGCCTCTTTACAACTTTAGCGAACTAAAGTATAATGCATCCATCACCCAAGCAAATACTTTATTTTGAAAGGATTTTATCACCATGAAAAAGCTGCTGTCTATCGTCATTTCTCTGATCCTTGTTTGCTCCATGATCCCCGCGCTGGCCGAAGGCAGCGATATGCAGGAGATTCTCAATAAGGGCAAGCTGATCGTTGGTATTACCGATTACGAGCCGATGGATTATCTGCATGAAAACGGCGAATGGACGGGCTTTGACGCCGAGTTTGCCCGCAAGTTCGGCGAAGAACTGGGTGTTGAGATTGAGTTTTTCGTCCTGTCCGACTGGGGCATGAAGTTCTTCGAGCTGGAAACCAAGAACATTGACGTGATCTGGAACGGCATGACGATCAGCGAGGATGTGCTGAATAACACCAGCTGCTCCGATGCCTATGTCGTCAATGCGCAGGTCGTCGTGATGAAGAAGGACGTCGTCGCCAATTATGCGGACGCTGAGAGCCTGAAGGCGCTTAACTTCGCGGTGGAAAGCGGCTCCGTGGGCGAGGATGCGCTCAAGGATATCGGCATCACCGAATACGTGGCGCTGCAGGATCAGACCTCTGCGCTGATGGAAGTAGCGGCCGGCACGGCGGATGCGTGCGTGATTGATATCACCATGGCCAATGCCATGACGGGCGAAGGCACCAGCTATGATAACCTGGCGGCGGGCCTGGCGCTTACCAGCGAGGAATACGGCGTGGGCTTCCGCAAGGGCAGCGACCTGACGGCAAAGTTCAACGAATTCATGGCCGCGCAGTATGCTAACGGCTGGCTGATTGATCTGGCTGCCAAGTATTCCCTGACGCTGGCAGAAGGCGCGAAGTAAGACGCATATATAATGAAAAAAAGGCACGCCGCCCTGCGGGGCGGCCTTGCCTGTGTTATGAGGAGAACGCCGCTGCGACGGCTACACCTCATCCGTCATGGCT
>JAZQXQ010000134.1:0-3091 GCA_045632965.1 Clostridia bacterium | reverse complement strand
TAAGCCCGCTTGGCCACCGCCTTTACTCCAGGAACAAACCCATCGCCACCGGCGCGTAGAATTTCTTCGCCGCGTAATGCAGCGCCTTGTAGCGGCCGTAATAGTCAATGCTCGACCAGGAAGCCACCGGCCAGCAATCGTTCACTTGCCAGTAAATCGAGCCCATGCATACGCCGCGGCTACGCCTGAAATGCTCCACGCCGTATTTGATGGCGTCGGCCTGCAGCATTTGCGAGGCGTACACAATATTTTCAAAGCTTGTCGGATACAGATATGTATCCGACATATACGACATGATTTTGCCGTTGCCGCTCTTGCATTTCTGGTGGTTTTCCATCACGCGGGAGAAAATATTACGGTCTTTCTTTTCCGCAAAGGAGCAAATTGTCTTATAGGACGGGAAGCTTTCAAAGCCGTACTCCGAGCAGAAACGGAACTGATGATCGCGGTAATCGGTAAACGGAATGCCGCCGTGCCACACACGCCAGTAATGCACATCGCACATGAGATTATTCTGCGGATCATCAAACCCGCCGCCGCTGGAAGGGCTGGACGGCCAATAGAAGGTCTGCGGCGCATATTCCGCGCAGATCTGCGGCAAAATCATTTCATACAGGCGCAGATAATCCTGACGCACCAGCTCATTGTTTGTTTCATGCGCCACCATATCTTCCATCTCGTTGTTGCCGCACATCAACCCAAGGCTGGCGTGATGGCGAATGCGCTTGAGATTGCAGATGGCTTCGTTTACAAAATTCTCTTCAAACCGCTTGGTCAAGCGCACGTGAATGCAAGCCACCATGAAATCCTGCCAGACAATCAGACCGTATCTGTCGCACAGATCAAAGAAATCATCCTCCGGATAGTATCCGCCGCCCCACACACGCAGGCAATTGAAATTGGCATCTGCGCAGCTTTGAATCAGCTTTTCCGTTCTCCCACGATGAATGCGGTTCAGAATGCTGTCCTGGGGAATATAGTTGGCGCCCATGGCAAAAATCTTGACGCCGTTAAGCACAAAGCAGAATTCACGCCCCAATCGATCATGCTCCGTACTGACCGTCAGCGTGCGCAAACCAATGGTCTTTTGCTCTGTGCACAGCGTTTTTCCGTCTTTTTGCAGCAGGATTTCCAATTCATACAGATTCTGTTCGCCGTATCCTCTGGCCCACCAAAGGCGCGGCTTCCTGATTACAACCGTACCTTTGCCGTTTTTCAGCGGCACATTTTGGCCGTCAATGCAGGCCATCAGCTCGCACTCCGCCTGTTTTGCCGTTTCCACGGTGATTTCAAGCTCCACTACGCCGTCATGATGATGCTGCAAAATCAGCACGTCTTCGATCCGGTCTTCATCATAGCTGCGCCATTCCACCGGCCGGAAAATGCCCATGTCCGGGAGCTTGGGGCCCCAGTCCCAGCCCGACATATACAACGCCTTGCGCAGATGCGCCGCACCGCGGATGGTATCGCCGTTTTTTTCGCCGTTGGTCCACAGGTAATGCTTGGCGTTCTCTTCCTTAAAATAGCGGGTCGGCGACGAAAATTCGAGCGTAATCTGGTTTTCGCCCAGCTTCAGATACTTCTTCACCTCATAGGTGTAGGCGATATGCATATCGTCCACCTTGCCCAGCAGCTGACCGTTAAGATAAATGGCGCAGATAGTGTCAAGACCGTGGAACGTCAATTCCTGATATCGATGATTAAGCGCATTTTGATCCACATCGAATGCCGCAGTAAACGTGCAGTCGCGGTCGGACAGCGCGGTCAGTTCCAGCTCATTGAGGCCGTAAAAGGGATCCTTGATTTTGCCATGCTCCAGCAAAACGCTGTACATGGAGCAGGGCGCTGTGCAGGGCAGCATGCCAAAATCCTGATCAATCAGCTTCCATTGTGTGATATACATGCGTTTTCCTCCTTGTTAAGGCACAACCGCCACAAAGGCAATCTCCAGCGCATTGCCAAGGCCGGATGGCTGATCGGAAAGCACAGGCGCTATTTCCACATGATGCTTTCCGCGTTCCAGATGCCGCGCAGGCACTTTGATAGCAAAATGCCCCATATCGCCCATCCAAGCCGCCGTTTTATCCTGATATATCTGCTTTTCGCCGCCGTCAACCTGGATGCTGAGTGCATAGTTTGATTTGCCCACCATGTGCACAACGGCAAAGCCCGTGCCTTCAAAATCGAAAGAAAGCTTTGTCGAAAGCGCATTGGTGTGGAACATCAGATCCACCGGCACCGTGTGATACGGCCGGTAGAAATAGCCGCTGCCCTGTACGCTGATATCCTTTTCGGTCAAAAGATACACGTTTTCCCAGTTCTGCTCATACATCGGCTGCGGCAATTTCGCACTGCGCGCTTTATCGCAGGCCAGCGCCTTTTCAAAGAATTTTTTCACGCTTCCGGCATACAGATTGCTGCCAAAGCACTGGGGATGCAAGCCGTCCGGAATCCACTCATAATAGCCGTACAAGCCGCGCTGCCAGCCCTCAAAAGCGCTGAGTCCCGGCCACACGGAAGACAGGCCGTAATGCTCCGCCAGCGCTTCAAAATCGCGCACGCTTTGCGGCATTTCGCCCGCCAGCAAATGCTCGCGCATCGTTTTATCATAGGTATAAACCACGATAACATCGCACCTGCCGTATGTCAACAGTTTACGGATCAGCCCCTCGCGGATTTCAAAGCGATACTCCGCTTCCTTGGCGCGGTCGTTGACGGCGTATTCGATAAACACCAGATCGCACCCGCGGCGAATGATCTGCTCTTCCACACGCAGCACGCCCAGATCCGAGCCCGTCGAACCCATCGCCGCATTCTCCACCACAATGCGCGTATCCGGATGCTCTGCACACAGCCAGTTGGTAAAATAATCGCTCCAGTTATGGCCTGCCCGGCCGTCCGTAATCGAACCGCCAAGATAGCCCACCGTCAGTTTTCCGCGCGCCAGCGCCGCCTTTGTATACGGCAGACCGCAGCGCAGTTTTTCTGTAAACAGCATATCAATCATCCTTCTTCAGTTGTTTTACATCATCAAAAACAAGCATTTCCCGTGCATCGGGCTGCAATGGGCGGATGTCGATGCTTTGCAGCC
>JAZQXQ010000133.1:0-8782 GCA_045632965.1 Clostridia bacterium | reverse complement strand
CCACGCGGATCACGGTGTTCTTGATCATGAACTGGAAGCAAAGGAAGCCCAGGAAGCCCATGATCAGGGCGGCCAGGAAGACCTTTTCGCCAACCAGGTTGTTATCGGCGTCGTAGATGATGAAGGGCAGGATCACCATGGGAACCATGTTGCCGACCAGGGAGCCGACGGAGCGCCAGGCAGACAGGGTGGCACGGTCACCGGGGTTGGTGGAGATCAGGCCCAGCAGAGAGCCGTAGGGCACGTTGGCCACGGTGTAGAAGGCATCCCACACCACATAGCCGGCGATGAAGATGATGAACTTCGCCCAGACGGGAGCGTTGGGGAAGGGCAGGAAGCAGCAGGCGCCGCCCACGATCAGGCCGATGGAGCCGAACCAGATGTACTGGAGGTACTTGTTGCGCTTATACTGACGCTTGTCGGCGTCGATCATGGAGCCGATGAGCGGGTCGTTGATGGCGTCCCACACCTGCACGATGACCAGCAGCAGGGAATACCACAGGTCCATCTGCATGAACTGGGTCCAGAAGATGGCCATGGTGCTCTTGAGAGCGAAGCTCATGTTGCAGCCGAAGTCGCCGGCAGCATAAGCCAGATTGTCCCTCATACCAAAGGGGCGAAGCTTCTTTTCAGTAGTAGACATGGAGCAATACAGTCCTTTCTGCTTCCAATTGTTTGCGCAGTTTTTCCGCATACGCAAAAAACTACACCTTTATACGAATTATACGGAATAAAACAAGTAAATTATAAGGATTATTTTTGGTTCTGTTTGTATTATTTTTATGTACTATTGATTTTTGATAAAAATTGTACGATAATAAATAAAAATAGAACCGAATAGGGATGGAAAAGCATGCAATTTGAAAGGGAAATTGACTTTTTCTGTCGGATTTTGCAGAAATACGATGTGAGAACGCTGCGATTTGATCCGCTGAAGAATGCGGGCAAGCTGGATGAATTTCTGCACAATGAAATAAGCATGGTTGTCAAGGACAACGCGTTTGGCAAGGTGGAGGAGAACACCCTGTATTTTGTGCAGGATGTGTTTATGTGCCGCTACAATGCGCTGCTGCTGCCCGGCGGCGATGAACTGGTGATCGGCCCGTACATGATGCAGGAGATGGACGAATATGAAATGATGCGTATTCTGGAAGCCAACAGCCTGCCGATGTCGCTGCTGCCCATGCTGAAAAAGCTGTATGCATCCCTGCCCAATATGCATTCTGCCGAAGCGATGATGCTGGGGATGCTCAATACCCTGGGCGAAACGATCTGGGGCGGTATAGAGAATTTTCATATCAAACACGTGGAAAGCCGGAAGCTGCAAAATTACATCCGGACCGTCGATCCGGAGGAGCTTGACCGCTCGGTTGAAATGGCCAATCTGAAAATCATGGAGGAGCGCTATGAGGGCGAGCGACGGCTGATGAATGCGGTGTCTCGCGGCATGCTGCATCAGGCGCAGATGATCATGAGCCATATTTCCAATGCGGTGCTGGAGCAGCGCACGGCCGATTCCTTGCGCAATGTCAAGAATTACGGCGTGGTGTGCAACACGCTTTTGCGAAAGGCTGTGGAGGAGGGCGGCGTGCACCCGCTCTATATTGACAAGCTGTCCGATAATATGGCCCGTCAGCTGGAAAAGCTGCACACGGTGCAGGAAGTGCTGGGCATGTACAACAAGATGGTGCACAAGTATTGTTTGCTGGTGAAGAACCATTCTATGCAGGGATATTCGCAATTGGTGCAGCGCGTGATCCTGCGGGTGGAGACGGATTTGACGGCGGATTTGAGCCTGGCGGCGCATGCATTGCAGCTGAATGTGAATCCGAGCTATCTTTCTACCTTATTTAAAAAGGAAATGGGTATGACGCTGACGGAGTATGTCAATCGTCAGCGTGTGGAGCACGGCATCTTTCTGCTCAATGCCACCGATCTTCTCATTCAGACGATTGCGCAGCACTGCGGCATGCCGGACGTCAATTACTTTACCAAGACGTTCAAAAAGATTACGGGCAAAACGCCCTCGGAATACCGCACGGCGGTGGTGAAAAGACCGTAATGAAAAAGAACCGGAGCGAAACGGCTTCGGTTCTTTTGCTTACAGACGGATGAGAATCATATACAGGAGGGTGCCGCCGGCGATGCTAAGAAGATTGTTGCGCTTCCACAAGTGCAGCAGCGCTGTGACAAGAACGCCGGTAAGCTGCGGCCAGAATGCGGCAAAGGACGAAAGCATGGCGTCCTTGAGGCAATAGACAACCAGCGCGGCGATGACCGACAGCGGCAGCGTGCGGCCGATGAAAGCGAGCGCGGGGGACATTCTTTCGCCCTTGCCGAATACGAGAAAAGGAAAGGCACGGGCGAAGAAAGTGACGATGGCGGCGGCCGTTATGACAAGGAGAATATGCGTTGTGTTCATGCTGCGGCCTCCTTCTCCGTGATTTTATGGCGCAAAAGAAAGAGCGAGAGCACAATGGCAATCAGCGCGGGCAAAAGGAAATTCTGTGCGCCGAAAAGGAGAAGGGAAACAAGCGAAAAAACAAGGCCGATCAGCGCGGGCAATTTGGATTTGGCGGAAAGCCACTGCTCCACAAAAATGACCGTGAACAGCGCCGTCATGGCAAAGTCAACGCCCGTCATGTCAAAGGGCAGCGCGTGGCCCAGCAGGCCGCCGATGAGGCTGCCAAGCACCCAGTAGCCCTGATCCAGCAGCCCGGTGAAAAGGATCACTTTTTTGTCATTAAGATGTTCGGGCGTCTTTGCGCCGCAAAGCAGAGAGTAGGTTTCGTCGGATAAAGAGAATACGGCGTAGAATTTGCCGCCCTTTTTCAGCGGACGGAAGCGATCAATCAGCGAGATGCCGTAAAAGAGCATGCGGCTGTTGATGGACAGCACGGTGACGGCGGCAGAGAGAATGCTGCCGCCCAGCAGGCCGATCAGCGCAAACTGCGCCGAGCCCGCATAGACGAAAATGCTGATGATCACAGACCACAAAAAGCCGTAGCCCGCCTCGTGCATGGTCAGCCCATAGGCGATGCCCAGCACCATATAGCCGCACAATACCGGCAGGGTTTGCTTGAGCGCATAGCGCAATTCACGCATGAAAAAACCTCGTTTTGTCAGAATTCCTATAATAATTATATACAAAACACGCAAAAACGCAAGAAAAAAGGATTGCGCACAATGGATGCACAATCCGCAGGGGTTTTATTGTTTTTCGGGGAAGCGATGGCTGTATTGGCTGATCAGATCGGTGGCCCAGCCCTTGTTGCTTTTCAGGGAAAAATATCCGGCAGCCGAAGCGATCAGCGCGCCGGCGGCGTCGATGATAAAATCCGTCATGGTGTCGTAAAGCGCCTGATGGCCAAGGAGGGTAACGCCCTCGGCGGTGATGAATTTCTGCATATTGGTTTTCAGAATGCCGTCGGCGAGAAATTCGTAGATTTCCCACAGCGCGCCGATGGCCAGCGAAAAGCAGAAGGCAAACAGCGCCACGAAAAAGGGGGAGAGCGACAGCTTTGCCTGCTCGCTGCGGTTGAGCAGCGCCACCAGCATAAAGCCCAGCATACCCGTCATCATGCTGCTGAAGCAATGCAGTATGGCGTCCCAATAGGGGATTTTGTAGTAGAAGGAGCGCACCTCGCCCAGAAAGATGGCGGCGTAGAGGAAGATGATGAACATCACATACAGCGCCGTGGGCAATTCGATTTTGAATTGCTTTGCAAAGAGCATGGGCACATGGATGATGACGATGCCGAGCAGGCACTGAAGCAGCATCAGCACATAATCGGAATAGCTGCGGCCGATGGCGGCGGCGACGGAATCATTCCAGATGCTCAGGATATAAATAATGAAGGCAATGGGCAGGATAAAGCTGACGAGGGTGAAAAGGTACACAAACCGCGTCAGACGATCCGTGCGGGAAAGATGGTTCTTTTTCACGGGCACCTCAGGCGCTTTGCTTGAAGGTGTGCTGGCAGTTGCCGCAGGTGATCTGCTTTTCGCCGACGCCGCGGGTCAAGCGCATGCGGGCGCGGCACTGCGGGCACTTGAAGTATTTGTACTGCTTGCGGTTGCGGAGTCTTACCTTGAACTGGCTGTATTCCGTGCGCCATTTGGCGGTTTTATTGAGATACGCCTGGTTTTCCCGGCTGCGCTTGTCGATATCGCGCGAGAACATGCGGAAGATGGCATATACATAGCCGCCAAAGGACAGATACCAGAAAAGCGTAAAGCCCGTCACGTAAGAAAGCACCAGCAGAATGAGGCTTGCGGTAACAATCGTGCGCGAATACTGGTCCGCGCCGTAGCGGCCGTACATAAAGCGCGACAGAGAAAACTTGATGCGTTCCCAAAGGTTCATGGAAAAAAACCTCCAATTCTTTTTACGGGTTATATCGTAACACATAATTGTCAACTTAATGTGAACCTTTTCAAAAATATTTTTTCGCTCCTGTTCACACTGGCTTTATAATTATGGTATATCATAAGGGAGCATGAAAAATTTGCCATTTTCTATGGAGGATATATATGGGAAAAGTAATCGGTATTGATCTTGGCACCACCAACAGCTGTGTGGCGGTGATGGAGGGCAATCAGCCCACGGTGATTGTATCCGGCGACGGCGCGCGTACAACGCCCAGCGTGGTGGCCTTCAGCAAGGACGGCGAGCGGCTGGTGGGCGCCGTGGCCAAGCGTCAGGCGGTGGTCAATCATACGCGCACGGTGCAGTCCATCAAGCGCGAAATGGGCAGCGATTACCGCGTGAAGATCGACGGAAAACAGTATACGCCGCAGGAAATCAGCGCGATGATCCTGCAAAAGCTCAAAAAAGACGCAGAAGATTACCTTGGCGAAACGGTGAATGAGGCTGTGATCACCGTGCCCGCGTATTTTACCGATGCGCAGCGTCAGGCTACCAAGGACGCAGGCCGCATTGCCGGGCTTGAGGTCAAGCGCATTATCAACGAGCCCACGGCGGCGGCGCTGGCCTACGGCATTGATAAGGAACAGGCGCAGAAGATCATGGTATACGATCTGGGCGGCGGCACGTTTGACGTGTCGGTATTGGATATCAACAGCGACGTGATTGAAGTATTGGCGACCGCCGGCAACAATCGCCTGGGCGGGGATGACTTTGATCAGGTGGTTACCAATTATATTGTGCAGGAATTCAAGCGCACGGCGGGCGTGGATCTTACGCGCGATGCTGCGGCCATGCAGCGCGTGCGCGAGGCGGCGGAAAAGGCGAAGATTGAATTGTCCTCCAGCATGGCCACGAGTGTCAATCTGCCCTTTATCGCTGTGGGCAAGGACGGCCCCGTGCATCTTGAAATGCAGCTGACGCGCGCGAAGTTTGATGATCTTACCGCGCATCTGGTGGATGCGACGATGGGCCCTGTGCAGCAGGCGATGCGCGACGCGGGGCTGAGCGTGAATGATCTAAGCAAGGTGCTGCTGGTGGGCGGCTCCTCGCGCATTCCGGCGGTGCAGACGGCTGTCAAGCGCTTTACCGGCAAGGAGCCCTTCAAGGGCGTTAATCCCGATGAGTGCGTGGCGCTGGGCGCGGCCATTCAAGGCGGCGTGATGCAGGGCACGGTCAAGAGCCTTTTGCTGCTGGACGTTACGCCCCTGTCTCTCGGCGTTGAGACGATGGGCAATGTGTTCTCACGCATTGTGGAGCGCAACACCACCATCCCCGTCAAGCGCTCGCAGATTTTTACCACTGCATCGCCCTTCCAGTCGGCGGTGGATATTAATGTATTGCAGGGCGAGCGCGAGATCGCCTCGGCCAACAAATCCATCGGCCGCTTCCGTCTGACGGGCATCAAGCGCTCGATGATGTCCCAGCCGCAGATTGAAGTAACCTTCTCCATCGACGCCAACGGCATTGTCAATGTGTCCGCCTGCGACAAGGCAACCGGCCGCGCGCAGGAGATCACTATCACGGGATCTTCCAATATGAGCGAGGCGGACATTCGCCGCGCCATGGAGGATGCGCAGCGCTATGCGGCGGACGACCGCAGGCACAGGGAGGAAAGCGAAATCCGCAACCGCGCCGAGCAGTTGATTTATGCCTCTGACGCGCTGCTCAAACAGCAGAAAAATCATCCGCGCAAGGCGGAAATCAAGGAAGCGCAAAAGCGCATTCAGAAGGCCATGCGCCAGAAGAATCAGCAGGAATTGGTGAATGCCTGCAGCCAGATGGAGAGCATCATCGGCGCGGGGGATTATACGGTGTATCAGCAGACGAATTATTCCGCGCCCGATACCATAAATGACGACGGCAGCATGGACGCCGATGTGCAGGAGTAAGGGATGTTCGGCTATATTCAGGTAAACTGCAAAACGCTTGACGAGGAAGACAAAAAGCGTTTCCGCGCCTGTTACTGCGGGCTGTGCCATGCGCTGCACGAGCAATATGGCAATGCCGGGCGGCTGACGCTGAGCAACGATATGACTTTTCTTTCGCTCCTGCTTTCCTCGCTTTACGAACCGGACGAAACGTGTTATGATGAACGATGCGTGCTGCATCTGGCAAAAAAGCACCGGGCGGTTGTTTCGAAGGCTGCGGAATACGCGGCGGACATGAACGTGTTGCTGGCGTATTATAAGTGCCTTGACGACATCGCGGATGAGGGCTCGCTGCGCGGACGCGCGGGGGAAACGGCTCTGCGGCGCGCATACCGGCAGGTGCGTGCGCGGTATCCGCAAAAGTGCGAAAACGTAAAGGATATCCTTGAAAAGATTGCCGAGCTTGAAAAGGCGGACACCGACGATATTGACGCCATCACCCGCTTGAGCGGGCAGATGCTGGCGGAAGCATTTGTGTGGAAAGACGATGTGTTTGCGCCGTATCTGCGGCAGATCGGCACGGCGCTGGGCTCCTTTATTTATCTCATGGATGCGTATGAGGATTTTGATGAGGACAAAAAGCGGGGACGCTATAATCCGCTGAAAAAGCTGCACGAACAGGAAGCTTATGAAACGCGCATGGAGGATATTCTCACCATGTTGATGGGCAAGTGCATGCGCGCGTTTGATTATCTGCCGCTGGAGAGGGATGTGCAGCTGCTCAAAAATATCCTTTACTCCGGCGTGTGGAACAAGTATGCTCAATCGCAGAGCAATCGAAAGGAAACAAACTGATGACCGATCCTTATCAGGTGCTCGGTATTTCGTCTTCGGCCACGGATGACGAGGTGAAGCAGGCGTATCGCCGCCTGGCCAAGAAGTATCATCCCGACCACAACAACGGCTCTGCCGAGGCCGAGCGAATGATGATGCAGGTGAACGACGCTTATGCGCAGATCATGGATATGCGCAAGAACGGCGGCGCGTCTTCGTCTTATTCGTCCTCCGGGTACGGCAATGCCTACGGCGGTTACGCTGGGTATGGCAGCAGCTACGGCGGCTCGTACAACAGCACGCAGCGCTTTGCTATCGTGCGCCAGTATCTGGCCATGGGGCAGTACTATCAGGCGCTGCAGATCTTGCAGCAGATGAACGAGCATTCCGCCGAGTGGTATTATCTGTGTGCCCGCGCGCGTCAGGGCCTGGGCGATGATATTTCGGCGCTCAATTTTGCGCGTCAGGCGGCGAATATGGATCCCGGCAACCGTGAATATAATGATTTTGTCAACGATCTTCTGGCGGGCGGCGAAAGCTATCGTCAGCAGGGCGTCGACTTTGGCGGCATTCAGCATGCTGTGTGCAATAACCCGTGTCTGACATGTTTGCTGTTTAATATGTGCTGCGGCGGCGGGTGCGGCGGGCTGAGATTTTGCTTCTGTCCGTGCTGAGAAAAGGCGTTGCATCATACAAAAAAGAGAGAATTTCGGAAAGTCCGGTTATCCCGGTCTGCTGAAATTCTCTCTTTTATATTCTGTGTGATTTACTCTACCACGCGCACGGCGGTGATCACAGGCTGATTCGCTTTGGCCACGCTGCCGTTGTTGTCCGTCACGGGGGTGTTGGCGCAAATCTGATCCACAATCTCAATGCCCTCGGTCACCTTGCCGAAAGCCGCATACTGGCCGTCAAGATACTTGGCGTCCGCATGCATGATAAAGAACTGAGAAGATGCGCTGTCATACGCGCTGGAACGCGCCATGGAGAGCACGCCGCGGGTATGAGACAGCGGATTGCTTACACCGTTGGCGGAAAACTCGCCCTTGATCTTCTGCGAGGATCCACCCGTGCCGTTGCCCAGCGGATCGCCGCCCTGAATCATAAAGCCGGAAATGATGCGGTGGAAAGTCAGGCCGTCATAGAAGCCTTCCTTGGCAAGCTTGATAAAGTTTTCCACCGTAATGGGGGCAATATCGGCGTACAGTTCTGCCTTGATCGTGCCGTAATCCTGAATATCAATTTCGATCTTATGCGTGCCGGTAAGCATTGCCGGCGCTGTTGTGGGCTGAGAAACAGGCGCATCATTCTGATTTCCCGCAACGATTGCCACGCAGGCAACAATCGCCAGACAAATTACGCCGATGATCGCTACCAGCGGCAGATAGTTTTTCTTCTGCGGCTTCTTGGCATAAGGATTGACTTTCTTGGTCTTTTTCTTGCTCATGAGATCCTCCTTGACAACAAAAGAAACGTTCCGTTATAATGTATAAGTTAATGAAACGTTTTTTGATTCTGCGAAATACGCATGCATATATTGTACCCGAAGCAGCGGAAGATAGCAAGTACTTTCATTGCTTTGGCACACAAAGGAGGCGGCGTCATGCGCCATTATTTCATTGTCAATCCTACCTCGGGCCCGATCGACTGT
>JAZQXQ010000132.1:0-2106 GCA_045632965.1 Clostridia bacterium | reverse complement strand
AGCCTGTCGGGCTATGAAATCATCAAGGGCCTTAACAAACTGGAGGATGCGGGGCTGATCTGCCTTAATGCCGCCGTGGTAATGACGGGCGCTTTCCCGCTGCTGTACATTCTGTCCAGGCTGCTTGGCAAGCAGCTTCGCCGCTTTGGCCGGCGCATCGGCATCGGTGAAACCGCCTCGCTGGGGCTTATTTCCAGCCTGGCCAACAGCATTTCCACCTTTGGCATGATGGAAAAGATGGACGAAAAGGGCGTGATGCTCAACGCCGCCTTTGCCGTGTCCGCCGCCTTTGTTTTCGGCGATCATCTGGCCTTCACGCTGGCGTACGATCCCGGCACGCTCACGGGCGTGATCGTCGGCAAGCTTTTTGCCGGCGTGCTGGCGCTTTTCGTCGCTCATTTCATGTATAACCGGCTGAAAAAAGCCTGATATATTATCCAGAGGAGTGAAAAGTAAATGAAAACCTTCCTGTTTCAGGGCGATTCCATCACCGATGCCGGCAGAAACCGCGAAAACGACAACTGGCGCGGCAACGGCTATCCCACGCTGGTGTCCGGCAGGCTCATGTTTGATTATCCCGGACAGTTCCAGACCATCAACCGCGGCATCAGCGGCAACCGCGTCGTTGATCTTTACGCACGCATGAAAAAGGATATCCTGCTGCTGCGCCCGGATTATCTGTCCATCCTCATCGGCGTAAATGACGTATGGCATGATTTTATAGCCAAGCCCAACGGCGTTGCCGACAAGAAATACCGCAAAGTCTACGATATGATGATTGAGGAAATCAAGGAAGAATTGCCGGACATCAAAATCTACATTCTGGAGCCTTTCGTCCTGTGCGCCAGCGCCACGGAAGAAAACTGGGAGGTTTTTAAGCGTGAGGTAACGCTCCGCGCCCAAAGCGCCAGATGGGTTGCCGAAAAGCACAATCTCACATTCATTCCCCTGCAGGAAAAGCTGGATGCGCTGTGCGAAGAATGCCCGCCTTCCTATTGGTCGGGCGACGGCGTGCATCCCTCCGTCGCAGGCCATGAATTGATCGCAAGAGAGCTGCTGAGCGCCGTTCAGAAAGACATTTGACACACCTGAAAGAGGTTATTCATGGCCATCATCCTCATCACCCACGGCATCCCGCAAGCAGGCCTTGAGGCGCTTGCAGGGCATCGCATCATCATCCCGCCGCCGCTCAAAGCCTTTGCGGAAGATGAGCTTTTGCAGCATATCGCTTCCGCCGATGCCGTGATTGCCGGCGGCAAGCTGCCGGGAAATATCATCCGCGCAGGGCGAAAACTGAAGATCATCGCCAATTACGGCGCAGGCTATGACGGCGTAGATATCCTCGCCGCCAAAGACTGCGGCATTCCCGTGACCAACATCCCCGACACCGTCACGCAGTCCACGGCCGAACTGGCCGTGTCGCCGATGCTTGCGGTATCGCGGGGCCTCGGTGAATTGAACCTCAAGCTGCGCAAAGAACCGCCTGCCTCCTGCTTTGGCATGGGGCTGAATATGGGCCGCTGCCTGCAGGAGCAAACGCTGGGCGTGATCGGTTACGGACGCATCGGGCAAAAAACCGCGCAGCTGGCCCGGGCCTTTGGCATGCAGATGATCTTCCACGATCCCCTCATCCCGGGCTCTATCACGCTGCCCGCGTTATTGCAAACAGCGGATATCATTTCGCTGCACTGCCCGCTGACTGCCGCAACGCGGCATATCATCGATCGCAGCGCACTTGCGCAGATGAAGCGCGGCGCCGTTCTCATCAATACCGCGCGCGGCAGCGTTGTCGATTACGAGGCGCTGTGCGATGCGCTGGAAAGCGGCCGTCTCTTCGGCGCGGGGCTTGACGTATACCCGGACGAGCCGCACATCCCCGCGCGGCTGCTTGCGCTTGACAACGTCGTGTGCACGCCGCACATCGGCGCCAATACCGAGCAGACGCGCCGGGACATGGCCGCCGCCTGTGCGCAGCAGATCCTCGACACTCTCGACGGCAAGCGCCCGTCAAATATCGTCAACGGCCTGTAATAAAATGAAGCGATCCGTTTTACCGGATCGCTTTTTCTTATTTCCGCAAAATCACTTTGCCTTTGCGCTTGCCGT
>JAZQXQ010000131.1:0-1700 GCA_045632965.1 Clostridia bacterium | reverse complement strand
CCGGCACCCGGAAAACAAAAAGTGCGTGGCAGATCTCAACAAGCTCTATCAGGATAACCCCGCCTTCTGGCAGCAGGATGACAGCTGGGAGGGCTTCTACTGGCTGAACGCCGACGACGTGGAGCGCAGCATTCTCTCCTTCGTGCGCCGCGACAAGGCGGGTAATGAGTTTGTCTGCGTGGCGAACTTCACGCCCACCTTCTACGGGCAGTACACCCTGCCCATGCCGGCCTACGGCTATCTGCATGAGGAGCTGAACACCGACCGCAAGGAATACGGTGGCAGCAATCAGTATAACGCCCACGCTATCCGCACAAAGAAAATCCCCTGCGGCAAGATGCCCTACTCCGCCGATGTGGTCGTACCGCCCCTGTCCATGGTCATTTACCGCTTCAAGCGCCCGCAGCGCAAAAAGTAATATGAACAAACGTTGATATTACAGGAATCCCTTGCCAGAAATCGCTTTCTTATGCTATAATGTCTAACTGTTGAGTATTTCCCATCATGAAAGGAGCTTTTCCCATGAAGTCCAAGATCTTTGTGGTGGCGCTGTGCCTGATGCTGGCCATGACCACCTTCGCCCTGGCCGAAACCGCTACCGCCGACGCCGCTACCGTGGAAGAAATGAGCCCCATCGCTGCGCTCATCAGCACCTTCCTGCCCATGATTCTCATTCTGGTTGTTTTCTGGCTGTTCCTCATCCGTCCCCAGCGCAAGAAGGACAAGAAGGTGAAGGAAATGCTGGCCAACCTGAAGGTCGGCGACCGCGTCTGCACCATCGGCGGCATCTATGGCACCATCACCAACATCCGCGATGAAAACACCGTGACCCTCGCTCTGGGCCCGCAGGATGTGCCCGTTGTGTTTGCCCGCTGGGCCATCCGCAACGTGGAAGAAATCACCGTGGAAAACGACGCTGAGGTTCTGGCGTAATTTCATAGGGTTTGAGCCTGCTGCATGGAAACATGCGGCAGGTTTTTTTATGCGGAAAAAAGGGGGGAAAACGAGGGAGGACGTTACTTTCTTTGAGTCAAAGAAAGTAACAAAGAAACCAATCGGATATGTTTGTTGGTCGCCGTTTTTCTGCGAAAAAACGAGCGGGGGAGCGCGCTGCGGCGCGGGAAAGATAACGCCGTCTGCGGGCAGCGTCACCCAGTTCCCATTCCCGCCGCTGCCCTTTGGCAGATAAAGGTGGATGGAGTTCCAATGAGGCACAGAGTAAAGTGAACTCTTGTTCACTTTACGACAATGCCGAATTGCGGATTAGCTTTGGGCTCCAAAGCCGCCTCCCTAACGTCCCCCATTCCCTCTTGACATTCCCACATTTTTCCGCTATTCTCAAATCAGCATTTTTGCGAGGTGACCGCCATGCTGCAAATGAAAATCATCTCCGCCCTTGAAAAAGTATTCTGCGACGAACCGCTGCATGCAGAGGAAAAAACAGCCTTTGAAGGCTTTGAAAACGAATGCATTTCTTTCCAGCTCGCCGTCTGCGGCGACAGCACGACGCATACCAATGCGCTGTCGCTGAAGGCGGATAGCGCGCTCGGGGACTGCCTGCGCCTGCGCTCCGTGCGCAGCGTGCCCGTGCGCCTGGCCACGCTCAGCGGCGCGGATGATCATTATTTGCGCAAAACGCCGGGGCTCTATCCCGATCTTCTGCGCGATCTTGCGCCCGATGACCCCGCGGGCGATCTGTA
>JAZQXQ010000130.1:0-2004 GCA_045632965.1 Clostridia bacterium | reverse complement strand
TGTATTGTTTGCAGGAGGGATTCATTTATGCACTTATTTTTCGCTTTTCTCATAGCATATAGCGCAAGCCTTTGAGAAAGGAGCCTTTGTATGAACGATCAGGACAACCGCGCACGCTCTCCTTTTGCCGAATTATCCTTTTCCCAGCAACAGGAAATGTGGCGTATCTGGCGCGCAAAGCCCCTGGATTATCAGGAAATCAAGCCCGCAGAGCCCGTATCTGCCCCCGTTATTGAAAAGCCCTCGCAGCCTGCGCCCATTCAGCCCTTCGCGCCGCCCAGCCATAAAAACCTCGACCGCGTGCATGCACGCATATCCGCTGCCGCCGCCAACGCCGGCGCCTTCAGGCCGCTTACATAAAGGGCAGCAGGAGCTTTTGCGCCGTCTGCAGCGTCGTTTTTCCCAGCATCAACTGCACATGCCAGAGAATCAGCAAATGCCCCGGATACGCCGCGTACGCCGCCCACTTGGGGAACGGCGTGCGCTTTTTGCGCTGCCAGAGCATCAGCGGCAGCGACAGAATGGCCAGCGTCTGCAGTCTGAGGAAAATGCGCACAAAATTCAGCTGCAAAATGCCGGCAAGCAGACTTTCCTTTCCCGTCCAGCGCCAGCCAAAAAGCGACGTCAGCGCCGAAGAGCTGTATCCCCAGTACAGACAGAAGGCCGCCATCACTGCGGCAATCGCACCGCGCTTTTCGCGGCACAGATACAAAAGCACTGCCAGCATCACGCCGTTGAGACCATAATCCACCGTGATAAAATTGGTAGCAAGCATGGAAAGCAGCGGCGCCCAGTACCTGCTGCCGCAGCGGTTGATGCGAATGCCCGCAACGGCGATATACCCCAGCAGCAGCGTGTACATGACGTTAAACTGATCCCACGTGTGATTGAGTCCCAGCATATAAAAGGGCTGGGCAATCACCGCCGCCAGCAGCAGCCGCAGGGCATATTTCATGCTATCGCGCGTATACACTGCGCCCACCACCATGCACCACACATACAAAGGGAAGGCCATGCGCCCGATGATGCGCAATTCCGTCACATTGGTCAGAATGCGCGCACCCACATGGTCAATCACCATAAATACAAGCGCCAGTATTTTCAAAAGCCCGGTATCCGTATTCCCGGCAATATCTTTTCTGTGCATTGTGTCATCTCCTTGCCAAATCAGTATATCACAATACTTTCTTCGCGAAAAGCGCCAAAATAGTCTGCCCCGCCCTCATGCGGCGCTTATTTCAGCCGCCTTCGGACGGGACAGTGAGAAAAGGATCACAATCAATTTTTTGTAAGAACAATCATCAAAAAGAAAACATTTTCCCTCGCGGATGTTGACCGGCGCATCCGCCTTTCTCCATGGCATTCCTCCCTTCGATGGTTTTATGATAGCAAACAAATTTTAACTGCATTTGAACCCAGGATGAATTATTTGTGATCTTTTATATTGTTTTCCTTTTTGCCTGCATATGATAGAATAAGCCGTAGAAGAGGAGGAAACTGCCATGCCGGATGAAAAGCGACTGGTGCTCGCAAGCTGTATGCCGGAAAAATATCTGCTGCTTCTCGATCGCCCCCAGCTGTGCGTCAGCGGGGTGGCCTCCAGCAGCGCAGAATTGTTCCCGCTGCTCAATCTCCTCGAGCCCCATGCCGTTATCTTTGCCGATTTTCTGCCCGATCTGCCGGGAATCATCAAGCAGATCGGTTTGCTTTTGCCCGTTGCGCCGCCGCGCATCATCTGCCGCTACGACGCCTACTGTCCGTCGGATGCGCTGTTTGATCCCGCTGCGCCCGATACGCTGCCGCAGCTCGTTCTCTCCGCCTGTGCCGCGCCCATGGGCGTATTGGCTGCGCCCTCTTTTGAAAAGCGCTACCGCCTGGCGCAGGAGATGCTCACCCGCCTTGACATGCCGCAGTTGCTGGGCCGTGAAAGCCTGGCGCTGGGCGCTGCCTGGCTGAGCGCCGCGCCGCAGCCCGTGCCGCCCCCGCAGTACTGGCTCTATCCCC
>JAZQXQ010000129.1:0-3672 GCA_045632965.1 Clostridia bacterium | reverse complement strand
TTAAACATTTACGTCCACAACGCAGCCTTTCGGGTGGGGTTTGGGGTGGGGCTTTGGGGTCCAAAACCGCCTCCCTAACGTCCATCTTACCTCCGGAACTGCTGCCTTCTTTTCCAGTGATAATACTCTCTCTTGCACAGATCAACCAAATCCTGACCGAAGAACAGCGCCACATTGATCAGCGAAGCGATGGCGGCCAGACGGCCGACGATGCCGCCCCAAAGGATGGCGGTGAGGAAGTAGACCACGTCAATCAGTGCCAGCCACTTGGCCTTGACGGGCACGACGTAGAACATGAGAAACTGCATGTCGGGATACAGTGCCGCGAAAGCGAAGAAGAGCGAGAAATAGAGGTAGGTGTTGGTCCATACGGCGTAGCCGGCAATGAAATAAGCAATGAACGCGCCGAGGATATTGGCCAGCGCGCCGATCACGCAATAGAGGAAGAAACGGCGCACGCCCCAGCGGTTTTCAAGAGCTGTGCCGATGGAATAATAGAAGTATACGCTGATGAGCGCCCACAGCGTGCCTGAGCCGCTGGGCGGGACGATCAGCCAGGTGACAAGGCGCCAGACTTCGCCGCGCAGGACTTTTCCGACATTGAGCGTGAGATAGCTGATGACGCTGATCTGGCGGTAGGCATAGGCGCTTGACATAGCCGCGAACAGATCCAGCAGGAAAACGCCCGCCATGGCAAAAACGATGTAGCGCATAAACGGGGGGATATTGTAGCGATAGAGTTTGCGCTCGAGCTGGTTGATCAATCTGCGCATGCATTTCCTCCTGTGGGATGGTGAAAATAGTGTGCCCGTCGGGGCGAAAATCATCGGTGTTTATAAAAATATGATACCATAATATCCCGGCAAAATCAACGAAAGGTCAATACGCGATAATTCCTTGACGAACCGCCAAAACATGGTATAATAACAGGGTATGCAAACATGAGAGGAGTGCTCTTTTATGTCGAATGTAACGATGGACAAGCTCGTAGCGCTGTGCAAATCGCGCGGCTTTATTTATCCCGGCTCCGAGATTTACGGCGGCCTGGCCAACACCTGGGACTTTGGTCCACTGGGCGTTGAATTCAAGAACAACATCAAGAAGGCCTGGTGGCAGAAATTCGTTCAGGAAAGCAAGTACAACGTCGGTCTGGACGGCGGCATCCTGATGAACCGCGAAGTGTGGGTGGCCTCCGGTCACGTGGGCGGCTTCAATGACCCGCTGATGGACTGCAAGGCCTGCAAGGCCCGCTTCCGCGCCGACAAGCTGATTGAAGATTTCACCAACGGCGCCGAAACCGGCGACGGCTGGAAGAATGAAGAGCTGGAAGCTTATATTGCCGAGCACGACATCAAGTGCCCCGTGTGCGGCCGCAAGGACTTCACCGGCATCCGTCAGTTTAACCTCATGTTTAAGACCCATCTGGGTGTGAACGAGGCCTCTGCGAGCGAGGTGCTGCTGCGCCCCGAAACTGCCCAGGGTATCTTTGTCAACTTCCAGAACGTCATGCGCGCCAGCCGCAAGAAGATTCCCGCCGGCATTGCGCAGATCGGTAAGTCTTTCCGCAACGAAATCACGCCCGGTAACTTCATCTTCCGCGTGCTTGAGTTCGAACAGATGGAGCTGGAATTCTTCTGCAAGCCCGGCACGGATCTGGAATGGTTTGAGTACTGGCGCTCCTTCTGCCGCGACTGGCTGCTCTCCCTTGGCATCAAGGAGGAAAGCCTGCGCCTGCGCGATCATGAGCCCGAAAAGCTGGCCTTCTATTCCAAGGCCACGACGGACTTTGAATATCTCTTCCCCTTCGGCTGGGGCGAGCTGTGGGGCATTGCCGACCGTACCGATTACGACCTGACGCAGCATGCCAAGCACTCGGGCAAGAACATGGAATACCTCGATCCCACCACGGGCGAAAAGTATGTGCCTTACTGCATCGAGCCCTCCGTTGGCGTGGAACGCTGCGTGCTGGCCTTCCTGTGTAATGCCTACGAAGAGCAGCAGCTGGAGAATGACACCCGCGTGGTGCTGCATCTGCATCCTGCCCTGGCGCCCTATAAGGCGGCCGTTCTGCCCCTGCAGAAGAATAAGCTCGGCGGCCTGGCCAGCGAAATTCACGAGAAGCTCGCCAAGTACTTCCCCGTGGATTACGACGAGACCGGCTCCATCGGCAAGCGCTATCGCCGTCAGGATGAGATCGGTACGCCCTTCTGCATCTGCGTCGACTTCGAGACCGAAGAAACCGGCACCGTCACCGTGCGTGACCGCGACACCATGGAGCAGGAGCGCGTGAAGATCGAGGATCTGAAGAACTACATCGAAGAGAGAATGCGCTTCTAATTGAAAAATACATAGCGGGGCCGGATATGGCCCCGCTTTTTGTGAAAAAATGGAGGAAGAATATGGATAAGGCAATTCTGAAGCAGTGCTTCCATAACATGCTCTTTGTCGAGGAGCAGGAATGGGGCCTGGTGCCCTTCCGCTACACGAAAAAGCAGTGCGCGTTTTATGATACCATCACCTACGGCATCATCATGGGCGACAAGGCGCGCATGAGCGCAGGCATTACGCTGGAGTTTGATACCGACGCGGACGAAATGACGCTTGTGTGGCAGATTGCCGGCGGTTATCCTGCCAATACCAAGGATCGCGGCAGCAGCCTGGATGTGTTTGTGGACGGCACGCTGCGCCACCAGAAAATGATTACCTGCGAATGGCACGAAGAGCAGCGCGATACCTTCGTGCTTCCCAAGGGCCAAAAGCGCGTGAAGGTCATGCTGCCCCACACCTATATTTTCGGTCTCAAGGATATTATCCTTACGGACGGCGCCACCCTTACGCCCGTTCCGCAGCGCGAAAAGAAAATCCTCATGATGGGCGACAGCATCACCCAGGGTATCGGCGCGCAGTTTGCCTGCACGGGCTATGCCATGCAGACGGGCCTGGGCCTTGACTGCGAGTGCGTCAACCAGAGCATTGCCGCCGTGCGCTTTGAGAGCGAGGGGCTGGATAACGACGGCTTCACGCCCGATCTGATCACCGTGGCGCTGGGCACCAATGACTGGTCCGGCTGGAAGGATCGCGCGGAGTACGACGAGCGTGCGGGCCGCTTCATGGCGCGCATGAATGAACTGTATCCCGGCGTGCCGGTCTATTTCCTTTCGCCTGTCAAGCGCTGCCGCGGCGAGGCGGACCGCGCGGAAATGTACGCGGAAGCTGAGCTGAAGGACGTGCTCGTCCGCCTGTGCGCGCCCTATCCGCAGATGCAGGTGATCGATGGCTGGACGCTGATGCCGCACACAAACGCATTCTTCTCGGATGGCCTGCATCCCAATGATCTGGGCATGACGGTGTATGCGCACAGCGTGATTGATATCATCAAGGAAAAACTGTAAAAATGACAAAAACCTATCATGTCAGAAGATTTCAGCCAAGCGACGCAGACGAAGTGTCCGCGCTGATTATCAAAACGCTCAGAACGACCAACAGCAAGGATTATTCCGCAGAATACATCGAGAACGATGTAAAGCAGTTTGACCCTGAAGGCGTTATCAAACGCGCCGGATGGACGCATTTTTACGTTGTCTGCGATGGGGATACGATTGTTGGCTGCGGTGCAATTGGGCCGTACTGGGACAAGGAAGACGAAAGCAGCCTGTTTAATATCTTTGTGCT
>JAZQXQ010000128.1:0-1665 GCA_045632965.1 Clostridia bacterium | reverse complement strand
GAAATCAAGCCCGTCACTAAGGACGAGGTTGCCGGCGTACGCGAACTGTACGTTGAGGACTGCGGCCAGTAAGTTAAAATTGAAACGGACATGCGGTAAAACGCATGTCCGTTTTTGCGTGGTTGATTTTGCGGCGGATGCGCGATATAATTGAGAAAAAACGTGAAGGTGAAGCTATGACTTTTCACATTGCTTTGGATTCCGGCGGCAGCAAAACCGAAAGCGTGCTTTTTTCTTCTGACGGCCGCGTGCTGGCAAAGGATCGCCGCGCGGGCGCAAATCCCTTGGATATCGGCTTTGAAACGGCGTATGACAGATATATCGGCGCGGTGGACTCATTGCTTAAGCATTTGCCGGAGGGAGAGAAGGTTTCTTCGCTCTTTGGCTGCGTGGCGGGCTGCGATCCCTTTCCGCAGATCTGCGCGGGCTTGAAGGAGCGCATCGGCGGGGCGCCGACTGTGCTTGGCAGCGACACGCTGAGTATCCTTTCGGCGATGATTGGCAAAGAGGACGGCGTGTGTCTTATCAGCGGCACGGGCTCTGCCTGCCAGTATCGCAAGGACGGCAAGATTGTCAACCGCATCGGCGGTTACGGTTACATGCTGGATACCGGCGGCAGCGGGTATGTGCTGGGGCGTTCTGCTTTGATGGCAACGCTGCGCGCGCAGGATGGACGCGGCGAGCATGGCATTCTGACCCGCATGGTGGAGGAAATTGCCGGGCCCTCGATGCGCAATCACATGCCGGTGATTTATGCCGAAGGAAACGGCCGGCCGTATATTGCTTCCTTTGCGCCGCTGGTGTTTGCAGCGCGCAGGCAGGGGGATCCCGAGGCCATCCGCATTTTTGAAAAGAACACCGATTATTATGCCGAGGCGCTTGCGGCCATGCTGCACTTTGCCGGCAAGCCCTTCAAAGTGGTTTGCGGCGGCAGCGTGTTCCAAAAAGCACTGGAGTATAGCGAATCGCTGCGCAGCAAAGCGCCCGTGGGCTGCGAAATCATCACGCTTGACAAGCCTGTTGTCTACGGTGCGGCGCTCAATGCGCTGTGGCTGTGCGATATGGAGGCAGAAGCGGGCTTTGAAGAGAATTTCCTTGCAACATTTGAATAAGACCATGAAGCGCCGGAAATCCCCGGCGCTTTTTTTATGCAGGCTATTGACATGTATATCGGTGTCCGATATAATAAATATATCGGCGAACGATATAACGGGGGCCGATAAAGGAGGACGATGTATGCCGGGATTTGCTTTGACGGAGGCGGTTTATTATATTCTGCTGTCGCTGATGGAGCCGCTGCATGGCTACGGCATCATGCAGAATGTGGAAAAGCTCTCAAACGGGCGCGTGCATCTGGCGGCCGGCACACTGTATGGGGCCATCAGTACGCTGCTGGAGAAAGGCTGGATTACCGCCATGGACGGCGAAAAGGACAGCCGCAAGAAAGAATACCGCATCACTGCGCAGGGTAAGGAAGCGCTGCTGGGAGAAATTGAAAGATTGCAGGAGCTGCTCCAAAACGGCTGTGTGATTCTGAAGGAGGATGCAAAATGAGAAAGGTCATCCGCAAACTGTTCTGGGCGTGGGATTTTGACAAGGAAGAAAAGTGGCTGAACGAAATGGCTTCAAAAGGCCTGGCATTGTGCGCCGGGGGCCTTTGCCGCT
>JAZQXQ010000127.1:0-9804 GCA_045632965.1 Clostridia bacterium | reverse complement strand
AATGCCTTCCCCTTGAGGGGAAGGTGGCACGGCGTAGCCGTGACGGATGAGGTGTAGCCGCCGCAGCGGCGTAATTTTTCCCGCGCCGCAGCGCGATCCCGCTCGTTTTTCCGCAGAAAAAGGGCCTGAAGCCGAGGGACGAACTTGCTCGTACATTCGGATTCAGACCCTTTTTCGATACAGACTGCCGCGCAAAGAACGCAGCCGCCTTCCAATACCAACGCAGGTTCTTTGTTACTTTCTTGACTCAAGAAAGTAACGTTCTCCTCGTTTCCTTCGTCCTTTTACCTCGCCGCAGCCATCGCCTGCGTCAGATAACTCATAGCGCCGGTCAGCGTCGCCGCATCAGGATTGCCAACCATCACCGACGCAAGGGACGAAATGGCGCTTTGCAGCTGCTGATAGCCCGTATCGCCCGGCGACATCTTTGCCAACTGCGATTGTGCGCCGGCAAGCAAGCGCTCGGCGTCGGGCAGCAGCTGATTTTTCACCACGGGATCGCTGACGACGTTGCCGGCGGACGAGGTGTGCTGCGTGCAGGTCTTCTGCGACAAAAGCGCGTTGTTGCGGTTGCTGTCGCCGGTGAGCCGAAGCGCGGCGAAGGAGCCCAGGTATTCTTCCAGCGTGCTTTCGTATTGCGTGCCGAGGAAGCGATACAGTGGATGCCCCTGCGGGATGGTGATCACGCCCGCCGTCTGCGTGCCGGGGCAGTAGGCCGTTGCCAGCTTGCCGCTGACGGTGCACAGCGTGGCCTCGGTGTGCATCTGGCAGTAGGTTGTGGGCGTGCTGCTTTGCGGCCAGTAATCGGTGTAAACCTTGTAGCCCGTCGCGTCGTTTTTGCAGGCGTCGGTTGCCAGCTGGCCGCTCACGCCGCAGGTGGTTACCTTTACCAGCCCGTAATCGCTGGCAGAGCCTTCCATGATCGCGCGGCCGGCGAGATTCTTGCTTTCGTGGATATCGCTCATGAACGTGCGCCACAGCTTGGCTGCGCTGTTGCCGCCCGTGGTCTTGGAGGAGAGCGACTTGTAATTATCATGCCCGATCCACACCGAGCCTGCATACCAGCCGGTAAGGCCGGAGAAAAATACGCCCTTCTGATCGGAGTTGGTGCCCGTCTTGCCGGCCACCGTCTGCCCGGGAATCTTGGCGGAGGTGCCTGTGCCCGAGGCCACGGCGTCCTTCATCATATCCACCGTCAAATACGCCGTCGCGGCGCTGAACACCTGATAGCGCGTCTGGTTGGCGTGTGCGTCGTAAATGACGTTGCCGTCGCGGTCAGCAATGCCAAGGAAAGAGATCGGCTGCTGATAGACGCCGCTGTTGCCCAATACGCCAAAGGCCACCGTCATTTCCAGGGGCGTCAGGCCGCTGGAGCCCAGCGCGACGCCAAAGGGCGTGGCGTTGATGTGCGCATCGGACGCGCCCATGAGACGCAGGAAATTCACCGCGTTGTCCACGCCCACATAATTCATCAGCGCGTAGGCCGCAGCGGTGTTATCACTCTTGATCAGCGCCTGCCGGAGCGTTTCGGGGCCGCGGTAGCTTGAGCCGCCGTAATTCTTGGGCCAGGTCTCGTTCAGATTGTTATCAAGGTATCCTGTGATGGGCAGCGGCATATTGTACACAATGCCGGATCCGCCAAGGCCGCTGAGCTCAATCGCCGGGGCGTACACCGTCAGCGGCTTGATGGCAGAGCCCACGGGCATGTTCATATCCACCGCGCGGTTGAGTGTCTTGCGGCGCGTGGGCTCCGTGCGGCTGCCGACAATGGCCTTGATTTCGCCCGTGCGGTAATCCAGCACCACGGCGGCGGCTTGCGGCTGGATGATCTCGTCGTAGGTACCGTCGGCATTGCGCGCGCGGTAAATCTTGTCGTCCGGGTCGCGCAGCGAGGGATAGGAGGCGTAATTGTAGAGCGTGTTCTCCACGATCTGCTGGATTTCGGTATCCAGACAGAGGAACACATGATAGCCGCCCGTGCGCAGCTCATTTTCCATGCGCGTGCGGTTGAGCGAGGTGTTTTCAAGGTTGTTGAGCTTGAGCAGCGTCTGCACCACGTCGCTCACGGCGTATTCCACATAATGCACATAATCGTAGATTTCGCCGCTGCCGATCTCCTCGCGCAGCACATTGGCCGTGGAGGGATCAAGCGCCGCAATATATTCGTCATGCGTGATGAACTGATTTTCGTACATCATGCGCAGGGCGTAATCGGTGCGGTTGTTGGTGATGGCGGCGTAATCGGTGGTTTCCGACGAGCGCAGATAGTAATTGCGGCGGGGATTGTAATAGTAGGGATTGGTGCACAGGCCCGCCAGCATGGCGCATTCGCGCAGGGACAAATCCATGGGATCCTTGCCGAAATACCCCTGCGCGGCGGTGTATACGCCGTAGTAGTTTTCGCCCAGATAGATGGTGTTCAGATAGCTTTCAAGGATCTGATCCTTGGTGTACTGCGTTTCCAATTGCATGGCAAGATACGCTTCCTGAATCTTGCGCTTGTAGGATTGTTCGCTGGACAGGATGGTATTTTTGATCAGCTGCTGGGTGATGGTGCTGCCGCCCTGCTGCGAGCCGGAGAGGAAATTGGTGACGAAGGCGCCGATAATGCGCTTGACGTCAATGCCGCTGTGATTGTAAAAGCGCGCGTCCTCCACCGCCACAAAGGCGTATTGCAGGGCTTTGGGCATCTCGCTGATGGAGATCATCACGCGGTCTTCCGTGCCCTTGTAATCGGTGATGAGATTGCCGTCTGCGTCATAGATAAAGGAAGTCTGCGCCTGATCGTCAATGAGCGTGAGATCAAGCTGCGGGGCGGTATTGACATACGCGCGCGCTACGCCCACCACTGCACCGACACCCGCAAGCCCCAGCATCAGCACGATGAGCACCAGCATGCGGATGGAATTGACAATTACAGAGCAAACAAAGCTCGGGCGGCGAAGCCTGGGCTTGAAAATGCTGCGGGGCGGCAAGGTATCAAAGCCGTCGTACGGATCATAGTCTGTACGGCGATAGCGGTTGCTCATGGGAAATCAGCGGCCTCCTTGGTTGTTTGGCTGGCGCATAAATTATAGCATAATTTGCCCCGGCAGGCAATGACAGAGGCTGGAAGGGAGCGGGGAATGAAGAAACTCAGGCGTATTTTTACATTTTTGCGGCCGCGGCGGCTTTTGCGGCTGACGGTGATATTGCTTTTTCTGCTGGCAGCGGCGTATCTGATGCTGGAGAGGAACCTGACACAAGTGATCCTTGACACCGCCTACACGCGCGCGCACGCCCTGGCGGTGGAAACGATGAACGAGGCCGTGCAGCAGACGCTGACGCCGGGGATAGCGTATGAGGAGCTTGTTTCCGTGCATACGGATTCCGCTGGGCGCGTGACCATGCTGCAGGCCAACACCGTGCGCATGAACGAACTGGCGGTCAATATTGCCCTGGCGGCGCAGGATGCGCTGTCCATGCGCGATGAAAGCACGATCTCCGTGCCGCTGGGTGCGGCGCTGAACGTGCCCTTTTTATCCTCCGTCGGCCCGCGTATCAGCGTGAAGCTGTCGCCCGTGGGCGCGGTCAAGGCTTCCTTTGCCACGGAGTTTGAATCCGCCGGCATCAACCAGACGCGGCATAAAATATGGCTGGAAATGCACGCCACCGTGCGCCTTGTATTGCCTACCGGCGCCAAAGCGGTGAATGTGGATACGCAGATTCTCATTGCCGAGAGCATTATCATCGGCGAAGTGCCTTCTTCCTACATTCATGTGCCGGAGACGGACGACTCGCTCAACTTTGCCGTTCCGGACTGAAAATCCCCCTGAAACTGTAAATTCTTCATTCAGAAATGTGTCTGAAAAGTGCGCGTTGCTTGACATTGAACACTGAATAAAGTACAATATAGTTTGCAATGATATACCGTTCTGCGCGCATGGCGCGTAAGGAGGGGAGGTAGGGTATGTATACCCAGAATACTATGAAGAAAATCTGCACAATGCTGGCGCTCTTTGTTATGCTGCTCAGCTTGTTTGCGATGAGCGCCTCTGCGGCGGAAAATGTTAATTTCAACATTTCTGTTGAGCCCAGCAGCCTGACGGAGCCGGGCGCGGTAACTGTTTCCATCCGTGTGGTCAATGCCGGTGAAATGGATATGACCGAGCCTGTGGTTTTGTATGATCCCGACGGCAATATCGTACCGGGCTTTGGCGACGGCGGTCAGGCGCTGATCAAGAAGGGCGAGTATGTTTCTGCCCAGCATAGTTACAATGTAACCCAGTCTCAGCTGGACGAAGGCAAGCTGACGTATTCCATCAGCTATAACGAAGTGGGCGCGGACGGCACTGTGACCGTCAAGACGCAGACCGCCAGCGCGCAGATCACCTTCACCGGCACCCGCGCCGAATTGACCGTCAACCGCACGATCGATCCCGAAGTTGTGCGCAACGGCAATCTGGTGACGGTGACTTATGAGCTGTACAACGCCGGCAATGTGGAATTGACCAGCATCCGCGTGCGCGAGGATTCTTCCGTGTCCCGCACTGCGCAGACGCTGACGACGCTTGCTCCCGGCGAACGCAAGACCATGCAGTTCACCGCCACCATGAACAATGCCGATCTCAAGAGCGCCGGCACAGTCACCTACAAGGCGGGCGAACAGTCCTACGAGGAAAAGCTGCCCGAGGTTACGATTCCCCGCGCCAAGCCCGGCCTGGTGCTGGATAACATCCTGACGGCGGACAAAACCTCCATCGAGGGCGGCGAAACGGTCACGCTGACGCTGACCATCGTCAACAACGGCAATATCACCTATTCCAACGTGACGGTGACCGATCCCACCTACGGCGAGATTTTCACCAATCTCTCGCTCGCTCCCGGCGAAACGCTGGTGAAGGAAAAGCAGTTCACCCTGTCTGAAACCACCACGTTCAAGTACTCCATCACTCTGCCCGACAACACCGGCGTCACCAACACCGTGTCGAGCAACGAACAGAAGATCAGCGTGTATGATCCTTCTCAGGTCATGCTCCTGACCGTGATGGCGGAGGCCGAGGCGCCCACCATCGCCCGCGTGCCCGCGGACGTCAAATTCAAGCTGACCGTCACCAACAACTCCAGCCAGGAAGCCAAGAATGTGTCGCTCTATCACGGCGAGACTTTCATCTATACCATCAGCAGCATTGCGCCCTCCAAGAGCGTAACCATCGAGCGTGATTTCACGGTCTCCCAGGCGGGCAAGTTCCGCTTCACCGCCAAGGTAAAGGATGCGCTGGACAATACCGTGTCCTTTGACTCCAACGAGCTCACCCTCACCTATGCAGCGCCCACCGATGCGCCCACGCCCGAACCCATCATCACGCCTGCGCCCCTGGTTACCGTGACCGTCGCGCCCATCGAGGTGCTCGATCCCGTGACTGTGCAGACGAATGAGATTCTCAAATACGCTGCGATGGCGCTGATTGCCCTCTTTGCCGTTGTGTTCGTGCTCTTTGTTGCGGCTACCGTTGTCCGCAGCAAGCGCCGCAAGGCCTCCAAGAATGCCTACGACCACATGGAACTGGGCGCGAAGCGCGATTATCGCGAGCCCGCGGCCCGCGAGCGCAGCGAAAGCGCCGGCGCGGAGGAATTTGACGTGAAGAAGGCCGTGGAAGGCAGCCGCCCCTCCGACGAAGTGCTCAAGGAAGAGCTGGAAGCGGAGAAGGCGCATGCCGAGACTGCTCCGGTCGAGCATCAGGCCAACGAAAACGGCGGCTATCACCTGACTCGTGAAACGCCTGCTGCGCCCGCCGAAACCAAGGCGGAGGAAGCGCCCGCGCCCCGCAAGCGCAATCGCCGCTCCGGCCGCAAAAGCGCCGCCAACGAAGACGAATAAAGTAAAGAAGAAGCTGCTGTCACGATAAAGTGACAGCAGCTTCTTTATAGTTGGTTTTGAATGCGTGCGATGTAAGCATCCACGCAGGACAGCAAATCGTCCAGCGGAAGATAATCCGCTATTGCGCAAGGGGTATCTTCTCGCATGGCCTGCAGCAGTTTCCCCTGCAATATGCGCATCTCCTGTATAAGAGCGGTTTCGCCAAGCAAATCCAGCATGGTGATGCCATCCAGTAGCACGGCACGGAACAGTGGATTCAGCACACTGCGGCGTTTCTCTGCCGTGTGTATTTCTGCGCAGAAGGCGGCGGCTTCTGTCTTCCATTGCTGTAAAACCTGACAGGATTGAGCCAAAAGCGGGGACAGATCGATATCGGAGCGAGTACAGCACTGCAATTCCGCGAGCATTACTTCGCTGTCAAGGCGTGCGAGCAGATCCTCCTCAATTAGCAGCAGGGTGTCGGGCTCATCGGAGTGCTGCCATTTGTTGTTGATAAACAGCAGCTTGTCATCCGTCTGCTTTCCCGTAAATACCACGGCATGCTTGTTGTTTTCTGTTATTTTCAGCCCCAGCATGGCGCAGGAAAGACCTTGCAGGTTGGTAAAAACATGCTCCTTTTGCAGCTGCGTTTCTTTGAGATGAAACCCGAGTGGGTGCAGCGCCAAATTGAACCATTTTGCGCTTTGCAGCATGGGGCCGGCAAGGTATGTGCCCTTTTCATACGCGAAGAGAAAAGGCAGCCGCATAGAAAGTGCGATACACGATCTTCCATCTCAAAACCGGCCAGCGCCAGCATATTGGCGATTCCGGCATAGGAGCAGGAGGAATTAAAGGTCATATATTTCATGGATTACTCCTCAGGCGTAAGTGACGAAATGCTCCGGGTGATCGGGAAGGGCAAAGATGCGGTCCTTAAGAAATGCGGGGTACAGAGTTACGTCTTTTAATTCTTCCAGCGGCAGGCAGCCATAGACCACATTTGCGTTGTCGCGGTGCGGCTCAAAAGCGCCTGTGTCGGGGAGATCACCGTCAATCAGTTAATAAAAGCACAGATTGTGCACCTGTCTTCCGTTCCATGTCCAGAAGCACTCTTCCGTCCACAGCAAACGCTTGATCGCAATCTTCACGCCCATTTCCTTGCAAAATTCGCGTTTTAAGGCGTTTTGCGTTTCCTCGCCCACTTGCACATGTCCGCCGGGAAGCGCGTATTCTGCGCCGTTTTTCTCGCGTTGTACGAGAAGCTTGCCATCCCGGATCAGCACGCCTGCAACGCGCAGATCACACAGCCAATTTTCGCCCTTGAAAAGCCAGTCTTTTGCCATGTCAGCCCTCCGGTGCGTTCATTTCGTTGATATACTCCATGCTCTTGGCGGTCATTTCCACCCAGGCAGGGCGGAAGCCGCAGCGAATCGCATTGCGCACGGACTTGACGTTGCACCACGCCGCGCAGTAAAACGGCACCTTGCCGCGCTTCAATATCTCCAGCGCCAATTGGCTGGTAAGCGCCGAGGCCACACCCTGGCGGCGGTACGCAGGCAGCACGTCAATGCCAATCTGCCACATGTCCTCACAATCCGCAGAGCACCCGGCCAGCCCAATCAGCCTGCCGTTGTCATACGCGCCCACGCCCAGCACATCCAGATGCCTGCGTTTTTCGCACAGGGCGTTGGACCATTCCGGCGTGTAGAGAGCGGAAAAATCGCTCTGCTGCAGCACACGCGTTTCATAAGGGCAGGGAAGGGGCTTTAAAGCCGTCAGATCGGGCAGAAAGTATTCCGCCATGAAGCACACGCGCAAGCCGTGAAGACGCAAAATATCGTCCAATACGTGCATGTTGGGCGTTTCAAAGCAATGCTCGGCCGGATATTGCTTTAAATACGACTGCACGGGCGCAGAAAGCGCTTCATTCGTCGCCGCCACCACATTGCTGCCGTACGAACACAGCGAGCAATCAAAGGGCAGCGTCAAATATCTGCGCGCGTCAGGATGCGGAGCGGAAAGCACCGTCACAGGCGTGTCATTGAGGAAATCTTCAGGTGTGCAATTGTAATCAATGGCCGATTGCCGCAGGGCAATGCGGCGGATATCTTGCTGGTTCATATTGCCTCTCAATCGCATTTTAATTGCTGGCGAATGATCCCATTATAACAGCAAACCTCATATCATTCAACAAAAAAGCGCACCGTGATTTCTCACGGTGCGCTTGTATCCGCTTATTAGAACTTGGTGGTGTTCAGACGGATGGAGGGGCCCATGGTGGTGCTGATGTACAGCGACTTCACATAGGTACCCTTGGCGCTGGCGGGCTTGGCCTTGATGATGGCGTCCATCAGAGCGCTCAGGTTCTCATTCAGCTTTTCGGTTTCGAAGGAAACCTTGCCGATGGGGCAGTGCGCGATGGCGGTCTTATCAACGCGATACTCGACCTTACCGGCCTTGATATCGGCGATGGCCTTGGTCACGTCCATGGTGACGGTGCCGGACTTGGGGTTGGGCATCAGGCCCTTGGGGCCCAGGATGCGGCCGATGCGGCCGACAACACCCATCATGTCAGGCGTGGCCACGCAGACGTCGAAGCCAAACCAGTTTTCCTGCTGAATCTTCTGCACCAGATCCATATCGCCAACGAAGTCCGCGCCGGCAGCCTTGGCTTCTTCAGCCTTGGGGCCCTTGGCGAACACCAGCACGCGAACGGTCTTACCAGTGCCGTGAGGCAGGACGACCGCGCCGCGAACCTGCTGGTCAGCGTGGCGGGGATCAACGCCCAGACGGATGCTCAGTTCGACGGTTTCGTCGAACTTGGCCTTGCCGGTCTGCTTAACAAGCTCGATGGCTTCCATGGGATCATAGATCTTGAGGGGATCGATCAGCTTCTTGCTGTCAATATACTTCTTGCCGTGCTTCATTTACTTTTCCTCCCTCATTCTTCCACGGTAATACCCATAGAACGGGCGGTACCGGCGACCATGCTCATGGCGGCCTCAATGCTGGCGGCGTTCAGGTCGGGCATCTTCTTTTCAGCGATCTCACGAACCTGATCCTTGGTCAGCTGGGCAACCTTGTCCTTGTTGGGCTTGGCAGAACCACTCTCGATGCCCAGGGTCTTCTTGATGAGGACCGGGACGGGAGGAGTCTTGGTGATGAAGGTGAAGGAGCGGTCAGAGTACACGGTGATGACAACAGGAATGATGTAGCCTTCCTGCTTCGCGGTACGGGCATTGAACTCCTTGCAGAAGCCGGGGATGTTCACGCCGTGCTGACCCAGCGCCGGACCGATCGGGGGCGCGGGAGTAGCCTTGGCCGCGTTAACCTGGAGCTTGATGATAGCGGTTACTTTCTTTGCCATTGTGAATGGCACCTCCTAAACTATTGTGGTAATGGCGGCACGGTCTTTCACGTACCTCCCACTTAGGGAACGGGGATAGTGGGCCTTGCTTATTCGGCCTTCTCGACTTGGTTGAAGTCGAGCTCCACCTGCATTTCGCGGCCGAGGAACATCTTGACCTTGACGCGCATCTTGGCGCGCAGAGCGTCGATTTCCTCCACCGTGCCGGTGAAGTTCTCCAGAGGACCGGAGAGGACACGTACTTCCTCGCCGATGGCGATGCCAAATTCCACGCTGTTCTTCTGCGTGGAGAGCATCATTTCCACCTCGGCGGGGGTAAGGGGCACGGGCTTGGAATCGGGGCCGACAAAGCCGGTCACGCCGCGGGTGTTGCGCACCAGGTACCAGCTTTCGCTGGTCTCGATCATGTGCACCAGCACATAACCGGGATAAACCTTACGCTGCGTCTTGACACGCTTGTTGCCCTTGATCTCGACCACGTCCTCAACGGGAACGCGCACGTCGAAAATCAGGTCCTGCATGCCATTGTTCTCAACAGCCTTTTCCAAGGTATCCTTAACCTTGTTTTCATAGCCGGAGTAGGTATGCACTACATACC
>JAZQXQ010000126.1:0-4835 GCA_045632965.1 Clostridia bacterium | reverse complement strand
CTGCTGCGGAAATGTGCCCGCGGGGGAACGCCGTTTCGCTGCGGAGAAACGAGCGGGGTGGGGGGACGCGCACTGCGCTGCGCTACACCTCATCAGTCGCCTTAGCAGGCGACAGCTTCCCCTCAAGGGGAAGCCTTTTTTATTGGCTGAAGTCCAGCAAATGCCTTCCCCTTGAGGGGAAGGTGGAACGGCGTAGCCGTGACGGATGAGGTGTAGCTGCCCGCAGGCAGCGTTATCCTCTCGCGCCGCAGCGCGACCTCCTTGCTCGTTTTTTTGCAGAAAAACGGCGGTACCCAAACGCACCCAGCACCAAAGCGGCAGTCCGCAGGGCTTGCCCTGCGGGTTTGCATTAGCAAACTGAAAAAGGTGAGTAAAGTCATCGGGGCGAGCTTGCTCGCATCCGTGATCTTCCTCACCTTTTTCAATCAACTGCCGCGACATGAATGCGGCCAACAAACTGAACGACTGGTTTCTTTGTTACTTTCTTTGGCTTAAAGAAAGTAACGTCCCTCTGATCAGCTCCACACAATCCTCAATAGCCCCTGCATTCTCCACCGCTGCGTCCGCACATTCCTTGTACAGCGGCTCGCGGATGAAGTACATCTTTTCAATCGCGTCAAATCCCTTCGACAGCGGCCGGCCGTCAAAGGGCAGGAGCGCCAAAGGACGTTTAAGCCAGATTACGCGCGCGTTCATGCGCAGATTCCGGCGGTTGTTTTCGCGCAGAATCGCGCCGCCGCCCGTGGCGATCACGCTGCCGCCTGAGGCGCAGCATTCAGCGATCACGGCTTCTTCGATGTCGCGGAAGGCCGCTTCGCCGTCGGCAGAGAAAATTTCGGGGATCGGCCGGCCGGCTTTTTCCACGATCTTTGCGTCAATGTCAATCAGCGGCAGCTGCAATTGCTTGGCCAAAGCCTGTGCGATGGTCGTTTTGCCGCTGCCCGGCATGCCGATCAGCACGATGGACCGGCGTTCATTAAGCAGCGTGCGATAGGCGTTTTCCAGCAGTTCATCACTGATCTTTTCGCCGGTAAAAATCTCCCGCGCGCGCGCCGCCTGTGCGCAAAGCATGTACAGCCCGCCCTCGCAGGGAAGCTGCAGCGATTCTGCCTGCTGCAAAAGACGCGTGCGCAAAGGATTGTAAATGACGTCCAGCACGCCGCAAAGCCTGGGGAAAAGCGCAAGATCCACCGGCGATGCGTCCGCATGCGGGTACATGCCAACGGGCGTTGTGTTGACGATCACATCCGCATCCGCGTGCAGGTGCAGATTGCCGTAATTGTTTTCGCCGCAGCGGGAGATGACGACGGCCTCGCCGCCCTCGGCGCGGATAACCGCGCAGGCCGTGCGGCTGGTGCCGCCGCTGCCCAGCACGAGTGCTTTTTTGTTTTTAAAATCAATGCCCGCGCGCTTGGCCATGCACAAAAAGCCGTAGGCGTCGGTGTTGTCGCCAAAGAGCGTGCCGTCCTTGCGGCGCACGATGGTGTTGACGCTGCCGATGAGCCGGGCTGTGTCGCCCAGTTCGTCGCAGTAGGGAATGACCGTCTGCTTGTAGGGGATGGTCACATTGATGCCGTCAAAATTCTTTTCGCGCAGGAATGCGTCGATCTTTTCGGGCGCGGTATCCCACAATGCATAGCCTTCGCCGCCCAGCAGCGCATGCACGCGCGGCGAGCAGCTGTGCGAAAGGGGATGGCCAATCAGGCCGCAGCGAAGAGAGGCCATATCACACCTCGCTGTAGCTGCCAAGATAGGCAAAGGGCTCGCTGCCGTTTTCCAGTTCGCAAAGCAGCTGCGTCATTTCGGGCGAATACACGCTGGCTTCCAGATCGAAATAGAACATAAATTCAAAGTCGCTGCCCGTGATGGGGCGGCTTTCGAGCTTGGTGAGATTAAGCCCCAGGGCCGAGAAGCGCGCGATCATGCGATACAGGGCGCCGGGCTTGTGCGGCAGGGAGAGCATCAGGCTGGTTTTGTCCGCGCCGGGATAAATTTCCAGATTCTTGGCGATGCAGATAAAGCGCGTGAAATTGCTGTCGCTGTCAGATACGCGGTCGGAAAGCGCGGTAAGGCCGTACAATTGCGCGCACGCGCCGGAGGAAATGGCGGCGATGTCCGTGCGGTCGCTTTCGGCCACCATCTTGGCGGCAGCGGCGGTGTTTGTGCACACCGTCACCTGAATATCGCGGTGATTGCGCAAAAACTCGCTACACTGACCGATAGCCTGCTCGTGGCTGACGATTTCTTTGATGTCTGTAAGCTTTACGCCGGGCTTGACCAGCAGGTGATGATCGATCTTCAGGCGCACCGAGCGCACGATGGAGAAGCGGTAGCGGCGCATCAGATCGTATACTTCGGTCACAGAGCCAAAGGAGCTGTTTTCAATCGGCAGCACGCCGTAATTGCACAGCCCGCTTTCAATGGCCTGAAAAACGCCCTCAAAGCGCTTGAAATAGGTGATATTGGGCAGGGAAAAGAGCCGTTCACAGGCCTGCTGGCTGTAGGCGCCCTCCACGCCCTGACAGGCGACGACGGCGCGCTGGGGGAAGACCTTGGGGGTATTTTGAAGGGCCTCGGCGATGCGGTCGGTCAGGACACTGTCCTTCATCATATAGCGGTGCTGATAGCTGCGGCTCAGATCAAAGAGCGTATTATACAGGATTTTCATGGAGGCGGCAACGGTATCGTCGCAGCCTTCGGTCAAGCGGTTGATGACGGCGCGCTCGCGGCCGGGATCAAAGACCGGCAGGCCGTTTTCCTGCTTGTAGCGGGCGATTTCCAGTGCCACTTCCATGCGCTCTTTGAACGCAGAAGAGAGCGTATCGTCAATCTGATTGATTTTTTCGCGCAGATCCTTAATATCCATGTGCGATCGCCTCCAAATACAAATCATACAGTGCGATGGCGGCGGCGGCCTCCACGCAGGGGACGGCGCGCAGCGCTACGCAGGGGTCGTGTCGTCCGCGGACGGCGAGGGTGGCGTTTTGCAATTGCGACAGGCTGACGGAGGGCTGCTCCCTGGCGATAGAGGGCGTTGGCTTAAAGTGGCAGGTGAACAGCAGAGGCATGCCCGTGGTGAGCCCGCCGAGGATGCCGCCGTGGCGGTTGGATACGGTCTTGACGCAGCCGTCTTTGATCGTGTAGGGATCGTTGTGCTCGCTGCCGCGCATTTTCGATACCGCGCAGCCCGCGCCAAACTCAATGGATTTGATGGCGGGCACGGCGTACAGCGATTGCGACAGGCGGTTTTCCACGCCGCCAAAGGGCGGCTCGCCAAGGCCGGCGGGCAGGCCGAGAACGCAAAGCTCTACGCTGCCGCCGATGCTGTCGCCGTCGTTTCCCGCTGCTTCGATGGCGGCCATCATCTTGTCGCCTGCGGCTTCATCGATGACGGGCGGCCTGCGGTCAAGCAGCGGAGCGAAGACGGCGGGATCTTCGTTCATCGGGTCAAAGGGCGTGTCGTATATATCGCCCACCGAGAGGATGTGCCCGCCAAGGGTAATGCCCTTGCGCTTGAGCAGCTGCAGGCACACCGCGCCGGCAAAGCACAGGGGCGCAGTGAGCCGGGCGGAAAAATGCCCGCCGCCGCGCACGTCGTTATAGCCCTTGTGGCGCATATATGCGGGATAATCGGCATGCATGGGGCGTGGAATATCGGCGATGGCCTTGTAATCGGCGCTTTTTACATCGGTGTTTTCGATCATGCCGCACAGCGGCGCACCGCAGGTGTAGCCGTCAACAAGGCCGCTGACGATGCGCACCTGATCCTTTTCCTTGCGCTGCGTGGCGCCCTTGCCGCCCGGCGCGCGGCGCGCCATGAAAGCGGCGATGCGGTCAAGATCGATCCTTTCGCCCGCGGACAGGCCGTCAATCACCACGCCGATGGCCTCGCCGTGCGACTGGCCGAAGATGCTGACCTTTATGATATTGCCGAAATTAGAGGACATGCACGTTTCCTCCCAGTAATTCAAAATCGCGCAGGAAGGCGGGGTAGGATTTCTTTGCCGCTTCCGCGCCGAGAATGATGACTTCCTTTTCGCACAGGCACGAGGCGATGGCGGCGCTCATGACAATGCGGTGATCGTTCATGCCGTTCACCGTGCCGCCAAGGAGCTTTCCCGTGCCATGTACAAGCATGCTGTCGGACGTGGTCTGTGCCTGACCGCCGAGATTTTTAATCATCTCTTCGCAGGCACAGAGCCGGTCGCTTTCCTTGATGCGCAGCCGCGCGGCATTGACAAAGCGCGTGCTGCCTTTCTTTTTGCAGGCCATGATGCTGAGGATCGGCAAAAGATCGGGGATATTGCCCATGTCGATTTCGTCGGGCAGCTCCTGTGAGAGCTGCGCGATGGCCTTGTCGCCCTGCGTGCTGTTTTCAAGCAGACCGTGAACGGCGATATCGCCGCCCGCATAGTTGGCTCCGTACCAGAAGGCCGCGCCCGACCAATCGCCCTCGGGGATCATTTCGCCCGCCGGGGCGATATAGCGCTGATTGCCGGGGGTACGGAAGGCGTTTTCCTTTTCCTCAATCACGATGCCGAATTGCCGGAGCGCGCGCAGCGTCATATCCACATAGCCGCGGCTCTGCAGGGGCGTGGTGAGGGTGATATCGCTGGTACCCTGCAGCAGCGGCAGGGCGTAGAGAAGCCCTGTGACAAACTGCGAGGAGATATCCCCGCGCAGGGCGTATGTGCCGCTTGTAAGCCTGCCCGATACCGTGAGCGGCAGGCCTTCGCCCGATACGTCGCAGCCGTGATCTCGAAGGAGCGAGAGCAGCGGCTCCATCGGGCGCTTGCCAAGGCGGCCGCAGCCCGTGAGCACAGCACCGTTTAATG
>JAZQXQ010000125.1:0-3229 GCA_045632965.1 Clostridia bacterium | reverse complement strand
ATGTCTATTTCGGCCGCGGCGCATACGGCATCGAGGCCGCCGCCCGCTCGTATTTCGGCCTGAGCGCCCGTGATATCTCACCCGCGCAGGCCGTAACGCTTGCCGCCATCATCAAAGCGCCGTCCGCCTACGCGCCGCATTTAAATGAAGAAAACAACCGCGCCCGGCGCGAATATATCTTAAACACCATGCTGGAAAACGGTTTCCTCACTCCCGAAGCGCATGCTGCTGCGCTGAATGAAGAAATCACCATCGCGCCCCTGCCCGTGCAGCAAAACACCTACGGCTGGTATATCGACGCCGTACTCGACGAAGCCGGGCAATTGCTGGGCATTTCGGGCGATCAACTGCTGGGCAGCGGCTATCGCATTTATACCTCGCTTGATCCCGCCTTGCAGGATACCGCCGACGCGCAATACGAAAAAGCGTCTCTCTTCCCCGAAAATGCCGCCGACGGCGAAAAGCCGCAAAGCGCCATGGCCTGCATTGATGTCCATTCCGGCGCCGTGCTTTGCATCGTGGGCGGGCGCGAATACACCGTGCAGCGCGGCCTCAACCGCGCCACGCAGATGCAGCGCCAGCCGGGCTCTGCGCTCAAGCCCCTTGCTGTCTTCGCTCCCGCCATCGAAAGCTACGGCGTGACGGCCGCCACCGTATTAAACGACGCGCCCACCACCTTTTCCGGCGGCTATACGCCGCGCAACGCCGGCTATAACTATCACGGCTATGTCACCGTACGCGACGCGCTCAAATGGAGCATGAACATTGCCACCGTCGCCATGCTTGATCGAATCGGCGTGGGCGCTGCGCGCAGCTATCTTTCAAAGGTTGGCATTCCCTTAACGGACAGCGACTGGGGCTTGTCGCTCGCCCTGGGCTCGCTCACCTATGGCGTATCCCCCGTGCAATTGGCTGCCGCCTACGCGCCCTTCGCCAACGGCGGCACATATTATGTGCCCTATTTCATCCGCCGTATCGAGGATGCGCAGGGCAATGTGCTCTACAAGCACTATCAGCAGGGGCAGCGCGTGCTGAGCGAAGAAACCGCCTTCCTGATGACAAGCCTTCTGCAATCCGTCACCTCCGGCGGCACGGGCGCCAAGCTCTCCGCTGCCGGCACGCCCGTCGCAGGCAAAACAGGCACCGTCAATATGGAATCCGGCGGCAACCGCGATATCTGGATGGCCGCCTACAATGCTGAAATCTCCACCGCCTTCTGGATGGGCTTTGATAATCCCGACAGTGCGCATTCTCTCGCCTCGTGGGTATCGGGCGGCGATTACACCGCAGCCCTCGCCACGCAGTTTTTCAAATCCGCCTATCAGGGCAAATCAAAGCCTGCCTTTCGCACGGTGGATAATATCGTATGGCAAACGGTCGACCGTGCCAGCGTCAAATGGCTGGGCGAGGCCATGCTCGCCACCGAGCTTACGCCCGACAGCTATAAATACTCCGAGGTCTTCATCAAAAATAACAAGCTGACCAAAGCCTCCACCGCCTGGAAAGCGCCCGCCTCGCCGCGCGCCTTCTATATCACGCACAATGACAGCGGCGCGCCGGTGCTGTGCATTACCCCGGCGGAAAACGCCCTCATCCGCGTGCAGCGCGATTCCTACGGCGAAAGCATCGTATTGACCGAGCTTAACGCCTCCGCCGGACAGACGCTCTATTATGCCGATACCTCCGCCCGCGCAGGCGTGGTATATACCTACCGCGTCATCCCCGTGCATCAGGAGCTTTTGCAAAACGGCATATTATTGGAAGGCACGCAATCCGTGCAGATTGCCCAGGCAAGAACGCCCTCCACCGGCAATAATATCTGGGACCGGCTGCGCGATCTGCTGAGCCAAAACGATGACGAAACCGAATCCGCCGACGCGCTGATCTTTGCCCCCTGAACAAAATGAAAAAAGTTTGTGTATTTGTATTTTTTTAACCTTTATTTCCATTCCCATTCCCTATATGTTGTGGTATAATGCCCGACGGTGTCAAAATGAAGGGAGTTTAAGGGATGCTGTTCGCCGGATTGCAAAAGCTGACGCTGCTGGATTATCCGCAGCACACCGCCTGCACGCTCTTTACGCAGGGCTGCAATCTGCGCTGTCCCTTCTGCCACAATTCATCGCTCCTGGATGCCTGCCGTGCGCCGGAAAATCCCATCCTCGCCGAGGATGTGCTGGCCTTTCTGTACAAGCGCCGCGGCACGCTGGACGGCGTATGCATTACCGGCGGCGAGCCGCTGATGCACGACGAGCTGCGGGATTTCATCCTGCATGTGAGGCAGATGGGCTTCCTTGTCAAGCTCGACACCAACGGCTGCTATCCCGACCGGCTGCGCCACCTCATCGACGAAGGTCTGCTTGACATGGTGGCGATGGATATCAAAAATGCCCCCGCACGTTACGCCATGACGGTGGGCGTGCCGCACTTTGATGTAACCCCCGTCCGCGAAAGCGCTGCGCTGCTGCGGGAAAATAAAATTTCCTACGAGTTTCGCACCACGGTAGCGGATGAATTGCACCGCGATGAGGATATGGAACAGATTGCCACATGGCTTCAAGGCGATTCTAAGTACTTCCTGCAGTCTTATCTCGAATCCGACGCTGTGCTTCACAAAGGCCTGCATACCCCCTCCAGGGAGAAATTAAAACGGTTTCTCGGTATATTGCAGCCCCTTGTGCCCCACGCCGCCATCCGAGGCGAATAAATCGATAACGTTCCACTGGATACACAACATATTGTGTATCCAGTTATTTTTTCAATCTACATATTGACAGGAACCACAATATATGATATGGTGGTATCGCTCGGTCGAAGGGCCGCGTACCAAACAAAAAATATTATGAAAACAGAGAGGATTCATTCATGTACAATGTCATGAAGCGCGACGGCACGATTGCCGATTTCGATATCGCGAAGATTTCCGTGGCCATCACCAAGGCCTTTGAAGCGGAAAAGGTCGCCTACCATCCCACCGTCATTGATCTGCTCGCCCTGAAGGTTACCAGCGATTTTGCCAGCAAAATCAAGGATAACATCATCAGCGTGGAAGATATTCAGGACAGCGTGGAAAGCGTGCTGAGCCAGGCCGGCTATGCCGCCGTTGCCAAGGCGTACATCCTCTACCGCAAGCAGCGTGAGAAGGTCCGCAACGTCAAGGCCGCCATGCTCAACTATAAGGATCTGGTGGACAGCTATCTGGACTCCAGCGACTGGCGCGTGAAGGAGA
>JAZQXQ010000124.1:0-3991 GCA_045632965.1 Clostridia bacterium | reverse complement strand
GGCCTGCGGCTGATCTCCGCGCGCAACGTACGGCGCCTTCAATACAAATTTGCCCATAAATTCTCCTTAACAGAATGTATGTTCTGTTTTATTGTACCATATCCGCCACGCTTTGCCAAGCGCAAACATTTGGCAGCAAAGCAACGGAATTACGCCGTGCATCCGCCTTCATACCTGCCGAAAAACGCCTTGGAAACGGCTTTTTCCGCTTTTTTCGACGGATACGAAAAGCTCCTTCGCGCAAAATGTCGCTGTCGGCAATCGCCGGCCAGCAAACGGAGGTGCTTTTTCTATGCCGGTGTACCGCATCCAGCAAACGCCTGTGCTTCAGGGAGAAGTGCAGATTGACACAGCCAAGAATGCCGCTCTGCCCATTCTTGCCGCGTCGCTCTTATGTTCGTCGCCCGTGACCATCCGCCGCATACCGAAGCTGACGGATATTGATAACATGCTGTCCGTCCTCTCTGCCTGCGGCGCGTCTGTCGAGCGCGAAAACGATAGCATTACCATCCGCGCATCGGCGCTGCAGCTGCCAAAGGATGCAGCGCCCTTTCACCAGCTGCGCGCATCCATTCTGGTGCTCGGCCCCTTGTGCGCCCGGCTGCAAAAGGCCGTCGTTCCCCTGCCCGGCGGCTGTGCCATCGGTCAGCGGCCCATCGATATCCATCTCAAAGGTCTGCGCAGCATGGGCATGGACGCACGCATCGAAAACAGTCAGGCCTGCGCCGACGGCGCGCTCAGGTGCGCCAATATCTACCTTGATTTTCCCAGCGTCGGCGCCACGGAAAATCTGCTGATGGCGTCCGTCCTCACCAAAGGTATCACGCGCATTGAAAACGCCGCCAAGGAGCCCGAAATCACTGACCTTGCCGATTTTCTCACGCTGGCCGGCGCACGCATCTGGGGTGCAGGCACAGGCACCATCGTCATCGACGGCGTTGAAAAGCTCACAGGCGTTGAGTTTACCCCCATTCCCGATCGCATCGAAGCCGGCACCCTTGCCTGCGCCTGTGCAATCACGGATGGCAGCATCCTTTTATCCGGTGCGCGAAGCGATCATCTGCGCGCGCTGCTGCATAAGCTCCGCGAAAGCGGCATGATCTTTCAGGAAGACGCCCGCGGGCTGTATCTGCGCGGACGCGCCAAACGCGCCGTCGATATCCATACCCTGTCTTATCCCGGCTTCCCCACCGATCTGCAAGCCCCCATGATGACCGTCGCCTGCCAGTGCAAAGGCCAGAGCATCTTTATGGAAACCATCTTTGAAAACCGTTACATGCATGCCGTATCGCTTTGCCGGATGGGCGCGAACATCCGCACCGAGGGCCGTATGGCGCTGGTGCAGGGCGGCACGCCGCTCACCGGCACCACGGTTGAAGCCACCGATCTGCGTGCCGGCGCCGCACTGATGCTCTCCGGCCTCATTGCCCGGGGCGAAACGCTGCTGATGGACAAGCGCGGACACATCGCCCGCGGCTATGATGCGCTGGATCAAAAACTCAATGCACTTGGCGCAAATATCCTTTGCGAAACGCCGCAGCCCGCTCCTATGTTGACAAAGTAACGGACAAAACCTATAATACTTTTATCACATGAGAAGGACTATTTTTTCATGAAAACCCTGCGTGTTTTATTGATTTCCGTGCTGACCGCCGCCGTGCTGATCGCCATTATCAGCCCGGCCATGCTCAGCGGCGTCATCCCCGACAGCATCCTCACCGCGGCAAAGCTGGATGAATTTCCCCTGCTTGGCGCCTGCCTTGATATCGCCTCGCAACTGATTGCCTCGCTCAAAGCCGAAGCCCTGCCCGAAATCACCATCGTCACCAACGCCATCGGCCCGACGTTCTGGGATGAGCTGTCCTCCCTTCTGATGGTTTCGGTGCTGACGATTCCCGTGTCGCTGCTGCTTGGCTTTCTGCTCTACAAGCCGCTTTACCGCGGGCCGATCTGGCGCACGCTGCTTTATGTTTCTCTCAATCTCGTGTCCGTCATGATCGCCTGGATCATCTACCGTCACTTCTATTTCAGCTTTGTCATTGAAGGACTGCTGATTGAAAACATCACCAATCAGGCCACGCTGACGCTTGTCAATTTCGTCACGCAGCTTGTTTCCGCCGCCGCCATCGGCACGCTTGCGCTCAAGGTAGTCCTCACAGCCCTTGCCACGCGCATTGTCGTGGGCAAAATTATCATGCCCATCCTCGGCACGCTGATCCGCACGCTGCTGTTTGCCTTCTTCATGGCGCTGATGCTTCTTTTGCAAAGCGATCCCACCACTTACATGCTGGCCCTGCCGGTCATGCTGGTCACGTTAATCCTCAGCGCGCTCAGCGACTGGATCTGCGGCTGCTAAGCCCATCAAAAAACGCCCCTTCCGGGGCGCTTTTTTTATAGTGCGAAAGTAAACACGATATTGTTTTCCGGCTCCCACACATGTGAAAACTCCATCTCCAGCCATACTTCGTCGTATGGGTAATCCGTCAGTTCCAGCTGCTGAACATGTGTGTGGCCTACGCCGCGATAGTAATCCTGAAAGTATCCGCTTCTTGTATAAGCTGCATATCGCTTTCCATTGGCGTCATAGAATGACATACCCATGATGTCGAAGCTCTTTGGCGCATCCGTTTCATCCAGCGAAATCCGGCACGGCGCACTCATTTCCACCATCCACGTATCATCTTCCTGATAGATCTTGTGCAATTTCACGCCATCGGGCAGCTGACCCGTTTCCCCGGTAGCAAGATTGACATATACCATTTTGCGATCCTTATCAAGCATTCTTATGCTCTCGATCACAAGATCAACGGTATTCACGCCTGCGTCTTTAAATCTTTCGTTCACAAAGGAACTTTGTCTTTCATTCGCGCTTCTCAAAGCGTTCGTATTCAGCGTAATATATGTATCGTTTGCATCCAGTTCGCTCAGTTTCCCGTCTGCATCCTTTGTGTAAGCAATAATGTCTGCAATATTGCTTGTGTTACTATCCGCTTTTTCAGTATAGATTGTTAAATTGTTGTCGATCATGACAGCATGCGTCAGCATGATCCTTTGCCCATCCATATCAATCGGATGATTCATCGGATAAATCCTGTAATCATTTTCGACATCGCTGAAATCCGCATGCATCACCGGAGCATTCGGATAATCTTTCCGATGCAAATCGACATCCAGATAAAAAGTCACAAAGTTCTTTGCCAGCTCCCCGGGATATTGGGTCGCTTGGTCGTATCTGACATTCAAAAGCACCGTAACAGACTTCGGCACGGAATCATTGTCACTATAGTTAAGCATCAGTGTATGAACGCCATCCTCGTTGACGGCAAACTCGGCGCTCTCCTCAAATCCCATCACATACGTCCAGGCTGTCAAATCGTCATATCCCGGCGCATTGATGTGATAGGTAATCTCAACATTCGTTCTTTTTCTCGTCACAGACCGCACCGATGCTTCGATATATTTGTTCAATAAAACAGAAATATCTTTGCCCTCGTCCGTCTTTTCATCCTTTACTTCATCTGGCCAGGAATAATCCACCGTCACCGACGCCGCCAGCGTTTTTAATACCGGCGTCTGCGCGCAAAGCTGTGCGAAAGGCTCGTAAACATTCACAAGCAACACAAACAAACCGCACATCATCGCAGCGCCCGCCAAAGCATGCCGCACTGCGCGCTTTCTGCGGCGGCGCTTATATGCTTTTACAATGCTCCCGCCAAGCTCCGGCGCATCCTTTTCAACCTCTGTCAGCAATTGCCTGTATTCTTCATTGCGATTCATTTTGTCACCTCCTCATCAAGCTCCAGCCTGAGCAGCTGCAGCGCCTTGCGCTGCCTTGTTGCCGCCGTGCCCTGCGGAATATCCAGCATCTGCGCCGTCTGCGCAAGCGTGTAGCCCGAAAAATAACGCAAAATCACGATATCCTGCAGATTCTGCGGCAGCCGACGGATCGCTTCCTTCAGCGGCAGGGCATCAAACTGCTCCGCCGCTGTCT
>JAZQXQ010000123.1:0-3811 GCA_045632965.1 Clostridia bacterium | reverse complement strand
GTAGCGGCTCGCAAGCCGCGTTATCCCTGATAACTGGAGGTTGCATGATGGACAGCAAAATGACAGGCCTTACCTTTAAGCTGCGCGAGATGGCCAGCCGTATCCGCGAGCTGCGCCTGATCGAGGGCTGGACCGAGGAGGAAATGGCGGTCAAGACCGGCGTGACGCTGGAAGAATATATTGCCTGCGAGGCGGGCGAGGTGGACCTGAACTTCGCCTTCCTGTATCGCTGCGCGTCCGCGCTGGCCGTTGACGTGACGGACATCATCGAGGGCACCAGCCCGCGTTTGTCGCGCTATACGCTGACGCGATCCGGCGCCGGCCAGCGCATTGAGCAGGCGCACGGCATGATTTATTACAATCTCGCCGCGCAGTTCCGCAACCGCACCACCGACCCGCTGTACGTGCACGCCGAGTACAGCCGCGAGATGGAATACAGCGATATCGAGCTGACCAGCCATTCCGGCCAGGAGTGCGATATCGTGCTGCAGGGCAAGCTCAAAATCCAGATCGGCGAGCACATCGAGGTGCTTTCCGCCGGCGACAGCATTTATTATGACAGCTCTACGCCCCACGGCATGGTGGCGGTGGGCGGCGAGGACGCGTGGTTCTACGCCATCGTTATCAAGCCCAATGAGGAAGACGCGCCCGCCAAGGATGAAAAGATCGAGCGTCCCCAGCCCGAAGTGGTGCCCGTGCCCGTCAAGAAGGACGAAAAGCGCGTGTGGGAAAAATATGTCAACGCCGTGGAAAACAGCCGCGGCGCGCTACAGGCGATCTCCTTCAACCACGAGGACAGCTTCAATTTTGCCTTTGACGTGGTGGATGAAATCGCAAAGAAGAATCCCGACAAGCTGGCGCTGCTGCACATCTCCCGCGATAAGGAAGAGCGCCGCTTCACCTTCAAGGATATTTCCCGCGAGTCCAACCGCGCGGCCAATTATTTCTCTTCGCTGGGCATCAAAAAGGGCGACCGCGTGATGCTGGTTTTGAAGCGCCATTACCAGTTCTGGATTGCCATGATGGGCCTGTGCAAGCTGGGCGCTATTGCCATCCCGGCTACCAACCAGCTCAAGGAAAAGGATTTTGAATACCGCTTCAACAAGGCGGGCGTCAACACCATCATCATTACCCCCGACGGCGATGTGGCAGAAGAGGCCGCGAAGGCCGCCGACAAGTGCGCGTGCGTGGTCAACCGCCTGATGGTCAATAGCGCGCGTGCGGGCTGGCGCAGCTTTGACGAGGAATACAAGATCTATTCTTCGCACTACTTCCGTACCGAGGACTCCGCCTGCGGCGACGACCGCATGCTGATGTACTTTACCTCGGGCACCACGGGCAATCCCAAGATTGCCAGCCACTGCTTCAAGTATCCGCTGGGACATTTCATCACGGCGCGCTACTGGCAGTGCGTCAATCCCGAGGGCCTGCATCTGACGATCTCCGACACCGGCTGGGCGAAGGCTGCGTGGGGCAAGCTGTACGGCCAGTGGCTCAACGAAGCTGCCGTATTTGCCTATGACTTTGACCGTTTCGACGCGGCGGATATTCTGCCGATGTTCGGCAAGTATCGCATCACCACCTTCTGCGCGCCGCCGACGATGTACCGCATGCTCATCCGCGAGGACATCACCAAGTACGATCTTTCCTCCATCGAGCACGCCACCATTGCGGGCGAGGCGCTCAATCCCGAGGTGTACCTCAAATTCCAGGAGGCGACGGGGCTGAAACTCATGGAGGGCTTCGGCCAGAGCGAATCCACCGTCATGATCGGCAATCTCATTGGCACCGAGCCCAAGATGGGCTCCATGGGCAAGCCTGTGCCGCTGTACGACATTGACATCGTCAATGAGCAGGGCATGCCGGTGGCGGCGGGCGAGACGGGCGAGATTGTGGCGCGCATTGAGGACGGTCTCCCCTGCGGTCTGGCGACGGACTATTACATGGACGAAGAAAAGAGCGCCGAAACGTGGAAGGACGGCCTGTATCACACGGGCGATACCGCGTGGCGCGACGAGGACGGCTATTACTGGTACGTCGGCCGCACGGACGACGTGATCAAGTCCTCGGGCTACCGCATCGGACCGTTCGAGATCGAATCGGTATTGATGGAGCTGCCCTACATCCTCGAGTGCGGCGTCACCGCTGCGCCCGATCCCATCCGCGGGCAGGTGGTCAAGGCGACCATTGTGCTCAAGGGCAAGAAGCCCAGCGACGAACTGAAAAAGGAAATTCAGGATTACGTCAAGCGCCGTACCGCGCCCTACAAGTATCCCAGAATTATTGTATTCTCTGACGGCCTGCCCAAGACGGTTTCCGGCAAAATCATGAGAAATAAGCTGTGATAAAGGGGAACGGTACTTTCTTGAGTCAAGAAAGTACCAAAGAACCTGCGTTGGCAGCGCATGTTGGCTACGATTGAGTCGCGGCAGTTGATTGAAACAGGGGGAACGAAGACGGATGCGAGCAAGCTCGCCCCGATCGTCGTTTTCCCCTGTTTCAGTTTGCTTCGCAAACCCGCAGGGCGAGCCCTGCGGACTGCCGCTGTGCGCTCTTGTGCGCTTGGCGTATTCCCCCGCGGGCGCTGCGTATAGTTTGCTGCAGCTTTTGCGGTGACCTAAAGACTGGTTTTCGAGGGAGCTCGAGGGAGGCTTTTGACGCAAAAGCCGTCCCTCGATCGTTTCTTTCTTTTATTGTACAAACATTGTATTTCCCTTGACACGCCGCCCTTTTTTCTGCTATATTTTCTTGTATGTAATGCGATGACGGAACTACGCTTCGTCCTTTGACAGCAAAGAGAGCCGGCGGCTGGTGTAAGCCGGTGTGCGGAGGCGGAGGCGATCTCCTTCCCGAGCAGGAACCCTGAAAAATGCAGTAGGGGCTCCCGGCCTTGCCCCGTTATCATGGCAAAAAGCTTACTGGAGCTTGAGTGCCCGCTATGCGGGAAATTGGGTGGTACCGCGGTATAATAGTTATATCGTCCCTGAAGCCTTTGGCTTTGGGGACTTTTTTATTTGAAATTTGGAGGCATGCACATGAAAAACGTATTGATGATCGACCAGACGCTGTGCCAGGCGGTAAAGGGCGGCGCGCAGGCGCTTTCTTTCCGCGAAAAGATGGAGATCGGCAAGTGGGTTGCCCGGATGCATCCCGATATGCTCGACGCCGGCGAAATCAAAAATGAAAAGGCCGATTCCGTTTTGCTGCATGCCATTGCGCCCGAACTGAAGGATATTGCTCTTGGCTGCCGCTGCCAGCTGAATGAAGCGGCCGTTGACTGCGCGGCGAATGCGCTTTCCGCAGCCGAAAAGCCCTGCATTATTTTGACCGTGCCGTCCTCGCCCGTGCGCATGGAATACGACGGCCACAAGAAGGCGCCCGCCATGGTGGAGACCGTGAAGGAAATGACGGCCTATGCCGCTGGGAAGTGCGCGTGCGTGGCCGTGTGCTTTGAGGATGCTACCCGCGCGGAGAATGAATTTTTGCAGGAGGCCATCAAGGCGGCCGTCGAAAGCGGCGCGAAGATGGTGATCGTGCAGGACATGGTGGGCACGCTTTTGCCCGATGAATTTGCTGCGTTTGTGGAAAATATCAAGCCCTGCGTGCCCGGCGGCGTGCAGCTGATCGTCGGCTGCAGCAACGATATGGACATGGCGTCGGCGGACATCGTTTCCGCCCTCATCCACGGTGCGGACGGCGCGTGTGCCGCCCTTGGCAGCAAGGAATGCGCCGACACCGCGCATCTGGCGCACGCCATGCATCAGCGCGGCGACCGCCTGGGCATCGGCTGCACGCTTAATCATACCGAGCT
>JAZQXQ010000122.1:0-6209 GCA_045632965.1 Clostridia bacterium | reverse complement strand
CTTCCGATATCATTTTCTGCCCGTGAGGCGCAACCGAACAAGAAAATGATGCCGTCAAAGAGAAATGCTGTAAGCGTGTCTCTTTGAGTGTGTCGGTATCGACACACAAATAGAAGGCCCTCTGCCGAAGCAGAGGGCCTTTTGTTGTGCGTTTGTTGTGTCAGTCAGCAGCAATTACTGCATGTCCTTCCACAGCTGGTAGATTTCCTGAGCAGAGGCTTCGCCGCCCATGGCCGCCCAGTCAGCCAGATACTTATCCCATTCGGCGTCGACGTCGATCTTACCGGCGACGGCATTGTAGAAGAATTCCTTCTCGAAGGGATCGAGGATGGCCTTGTACTCGTCAACAGTGGGCTTGGCAACGCCGAAGGGGATCAGCTCGTTGACAACCGTGGAGACAGCGCCTTCTTCACCGGCCTTGTTGTGATACTTGATGATGTCAGCATATTCATGACCGAAGGTGAACAGCTGCATGTCAGCATTGTGACGGAAGTTGATGATCATCCACTTCAGAGCGTCGCCGGCCTGGATGGGACCAGACTGGAAGGCTTCGGTCTTCACGGCCATGCCGTTCACCAGGTTGTAATGCAGGCCTTCTTCGCCGGACCAGATCAGCTTATGGATTTCCATGTCGGTGCACTGGGCTTCGTAGATCTCCAGGATGCGGATCAGGGCTTCGTCAGAGCAGTCATGGCCGAAGCAGTGATAGCGCCAGGGAGAGGTCTGCAGTTCGAACACGGAGCCTTCCAGAGGATCAACAACGGTGCCGTACGCGCCGGGCACGTTCTTGACCATCTGAGCATACCACAGCTGGGGAGAATAGGTGGGCAGCATTTCGATGGTAGCGATGTGCTTGAAACCGATCTTGCCTTCGGCGGCCAGGTTGTCGCCTTCAGCGTTGGTCAGGGACATGTCAGGATAGATGGCGCCGGCATCCCACAGCTCGTTCAGGTACTTGATCAGTTCCTTGAACTCGGGAGAAGTGGTGGCCTTGTAGGCGATGTTGTTTTCTTCGTCGATGTACCAGGAATCCTGCTGGTTGGCGGAGCCTTCGGGCAGGGTGATGCCGAACGCGGCGCACAGAGGAGCGATTTCGTCGTAGTCTTCAGACAGGTTCAGAGCCCAGGTGTCAGCAACGCCGTTGCCATCGGGGTCATTCTGGGCAAACGCGATAGCAACCTTCTTGAACTCTTCCAGGTTCTTGGGAACTTCCAGATTCAGGGCGTTCAGCCAGTCCTGACGGACCATGAACAGGGGGAATACTTCGCCCAGACCGGAGGGGAAGCACAGCAGAGAGTCATTTTCTTCGACGTACACGGCGGTCTTCTTCAGCTGGGGATAGTTCTTGTCAATCAGTTCCCACACGGTGGGAGCATGTTCCTTGATCATGGAGATCGGAACTTCACGGGTCAGTTCCTGATCCAGAACGGTGGTCAGGTACTTGGTGGCAATCAGGAAATGATCGGGGATGTTGTCGTAGTCAGCGAATACGGCCAGCATCTGCTCGTCAACGTTGGAAACGGCGTCGATGGAGTGAATGGTGCAGTTGAAGATCTCGTTGAGCTTCTGGATTACATAGGCGTCGTCGCCGGGAAGGGTTTTGCTGGTCGCGTTGCCGAGGTAGGTAAACTCGACATGGTTTTCATATTCTGCCAGCGCGGGAACGCAGCCGAGCAGCATCATGATAGCCAGCAGGATGCTCAGGGTCTTTTTCATAGTAGGTCTCCTTTTCTAATTTTTTTAACATATGCTCTCTCGGCATATGCTATTAACAATGGGGAAAAAGGAACGCTTTTGCTTGCTTAGCCTTTAACAGATCCCACCATCACGCCCTTGACGAAGTAGCGCTGGATGAAGGGATAGGTGATCAGGATGGGGCCGATGGCCACCAGCGTGGTGGCGGCTTCGACAGAACGGGTCGCCAGAGCTTCGCCGCCGGAGACGGAGTCGCCGTTGGCCGCTTCCTTGGCGGTAATCAGCAGGTCGCGCAGATATTTCTGCAGTACGATCAGATCCTTGCTGCGGACGTACACCGTGGCGTCGTACCAGGCGTTCCAGTGCGCAACGGCCACCCACAGGGCGACGGTCGCCAGCACGGGCATACTCAGCGGAATGATAATCTGGAACAGAATGACGGTGAAGGAGGCGCCGTCCACGCGGGCGGATTCTTCCAGAGAATCCGGCAGGGCGGATACGAAGTTGCGCACGATCAGCAGGTTATACGTTGTCATCAGCGCCGGCAGAATCAGCGCCCAGATGGTGTTGTAAATGCCGATTTCCTTATAGGTCAGGAACTCGGGTACCATGCCGCCGGTGAAGAACATGGGAATGAGGAAATACAGCGACAGCGTGCGGCGGAAGGGCAGTTCCTTTTTGCCCAGCGGATACGCCGCGCAGAAGTACAGCACGATGGAAATGCCGGTGCCCACCACGGTGCGGAAGATGGTGTTCTTATACGCCGTCAGCACGGTGGTCGTAGCAAATACCTGATTGTACGCTTCCCACGTGATGCCGCCCATGGGCCAGAGCTTCAGGCCGCTCTTATTGGCATAAGCCAGGGGGCTGACGGACATAACCGCCATATCCCAGAAGGGATAAAGCATGATGAACGCCATAGCGAACAGGATGAAGGCATTGATCCAGTTGAAGGCGCGGTCGCCGAAGCTGCGGTGGATGCGATTGCTCTTTTTCATATTCTCCGCACCTCCTTAATACACGCCTTCGCCGCCAAGACGCTTGGTGATGTAGTTGGTAAAGAGCACCATGCCCAGACCAATGACATTCTTGAACAGTGTGATGGCGGTGGAGTAGCCGTAGTCGTTTTTCTCAAGGCCCATGCGGTAGGCGTAGGTATCGAGGATATCGCCCACGGAGTAGGTGAAGGAGTTGTACAGGTTTACAATCTGATCAAAGCCGCCGTTCATGATTTCACCCATGCGCAGGATGAACATGATGGTGATCACCGGCAGGATGGAGGGCACGGTGATGGAGAAAATCTTGCGGAAACGGCCCGCGCCGTCGATATCCGCCGCCTCGTACACGGTGGGATCGATGCCCGTGATGGCCGCCAGATACACGATAGAGCCCCAGCCGATGTTCTTCCACAAAGAGGACATGACCACGATGGGACGGAACCAGTTTTTCTCCATCAGGAAGGATATCTTCTCGCCGCCGAAGGCCACGATCAGGTCGTTCACCACGCCGTTGACGGGAGAAAGCAGCGTGCGCAGCAGGCCCGCCAGCACAACCCAGCTGATGAAGTGGGGCAGATAAGTGATGGTCTGGATCACTTTCTTGTAGCGCTGGTTCTGCACTTCATTGAGCATCAGCGCAAAAATGATGGGCGCAGGGAAGGTCAGGGCGATCTTGAGCAGGCTGATGATCAGCGTGTTCATGAATACCTGATGGAAGTTCGGCGTATTAAAGAGCTTGGTAAAATTCTTGAACACCGGATCCAGCCAGGGGCTGCCCATGATGCCGTACTTGGATTTATAATTCTTGAAGGCAACGACCACGCCGTACATGGGCGCATACTTGAAGATAGCAAACCAAATAAACGCGGGCAAAAGCAAAAGGAACAGGCCGCGGTATTTGTAGCATTCTTTCAGCGTGTGCTTAAAACGATTGGTCAGTTTATTGCCGGTGGGCAACGCCACGGCAACCGGCGCTTTGTTTTTCAAAATATCAGCTCCCGATATCGATATTGGTTTGTTGTTTGTGGGAAACGGATCACCAAATAATCCATGAATATAATTATTATAATGTCACGAACTTACTTTGTCAACGCAAAGTGTGACATATAATTGGCAATTTGTAACCTGGCTTATCAAACGATGGGACATATCGTTGATTTCATTATAACAGGGAAAGCATTGACTGTAAAATATAATGTGATGTATGCGAGCATAATATTAAAGTTATAATAAAAACCGCCCCCGGAAACGGGAGCGGAAAAGACTTTGCGTGTGTTACGGCTGCTTGCCGATATAGGCGAGGATGCCGCCGTCCACGTAGAGGATCTGGCCGTTGACAAAATCGCTGGCTTCGCTGGCGAGGAAGAGGGCGGGACCCATCAGGTCCTCGGGCGTGCCCCAGCGCTCGGCGGGGGTCTTGGCGCGGATGAACTGATCAAAGGGATGGCGGCTGCCGTCGGGCTGGATTTCGCGCAGCGGCGCGGTCTGGGGCGTTTCGATATAGCCCGGGCCCAGGCCGTTGCACTGGATGTTGTAGGCGCCGTACTCAGAGCAGATATTGCGGGTGAGCATCTTGAGGCCGCCCTTGGCCGCCGCATAGGCGGAAACCGTCTCGCGGCCAAGCTCGCTCATCATGGAGCAAACGTTGATGATCTTGCCGTGCCCGCGCTGGATCATGCTGGGGATCACGGCCTTGGCCATGATGAAGGGAGCGATCAGGTCTACATCCACTACCAGACGGAACTCGCTGGCGGCCATTTCGGTCATGGGGATGCGGCGGATGATGCCGGCGTTGTTGACGAGGATATCGATGGGCGCAACGTCCTTTTCGATCTGCGCGATCATCTTCGTCACAGCGTCTTCATCCGTCACGTTGCACACATAGCCGTGCGCCTTGATGCCGTGCTCTTCGTAATTTTTCAGGCCCTTGTCCACCAGCTCCTGATTGATATCATTGAAAACAACGGTGGCACCGGCGGCGGCAAAGCCCTGCGCGATGGCAAAGCCGATGCCGTAGCTGCCGCCGGTGACGAGGGCGGTCTTGCCTTCGAGGGAGAATTTCTTCATATCAAATGCCATTGTTTTTACCTCACTTCATGTCGGCCGGGGAGAAGCTGTCCATATCGTCAAAGGCCATGTTTTCGCCGCACATCGCCCAGATGAAGGTGTAATTGGAGGTGCCGCAGCCCGAGTGGATGGACCAGGAGGGAGAAATCACCGCATCAAAATTGTGCATGACGACGTTGCGGGTTTCCTGCGGCTTGCCCATGAAGTGCATCACCACATTGTCCTCGGGGATTTCAAAGTAGGTGTATACCTCCATGCGGCGCTCGTGGGTGTGGCTGGGCATGGTGTTCCACACGCTGCCGGGGGCGAGCTGGGTGAGGCCCATGAGCAGCTGGCAGGTGGGCAGCACGGCGGGATGGATAAACTGATTGATCACGCGCTTGTTGGAATTCTTCTCATCGCCGAGCGGACGCTTCTGCGCGTTCTCAAAGGAAAGGAAGGTAGTCTTATAGGCCTTGTGCGCGGGCGCGCTGGTCAGGTAGAAGCGGGCGGGATTTTCGGGATCACAGCTTCCGAACTGCACATCCTTATGGCCCATCGTGATGTAGAGGCAGTCTTCGTAGCCCATGTCGTAGCGCTCGCCGTCCACGGTGATAAAGCCCTTGCCGCCCAGGTTAAACACGCCGGCCTCACGGCGCTCAAGGATAAAAGAAGTGCCAAAGTTGTGCCATACGTCAATATCCTTGTCCAGCGGCACGACCTCGTTGACGGGCATGATGCCCATCACCAGCATGCGGTCCACATGCGAATAGGTGGCTTTGACGGTATCGGGCTGATAAAGGTCGGTGATGAGAAATTCCTTGCGGATTTCCTCGGTGGTATAGCGGGCAAAATCATTCGGGTGCGCGGAATAACGAATATCCATATATTATACCTCCAAAGATTAAATCACAAATTCGGTTTCGCCGTCGAAGAGATAGACGTTTTCGACGGGGATGGAGAAGGCGAGCGCGCTGTCCAGCGCGGGAATTTCATGCGGCGTGACCTTGAGGATGCACTTTTCGCCCTCGATATCCACGTATACGTTGGCGTTGTCGCCCAGCAATACGGTCAGCTCCACGGTGCCTGTGATGCGGTAGGCGTTATCGCATTCGCCCAGCGTGACAGCCTCGGGACGGAAGCCAAAGACGATCTCCTTGCCCTCGTATTCCTTGATCTTGTCTGCCAGACGCAGGGAAAGATCAAGCTTGCCGCCGCCAAAGTCGATGCAGCCGTTTTCCACCGTGCGGCGGATGAAGTTCATCGGCGGTTCGCCGATAAAGCCGGCGACAAAGACATTGCGGGGATTGAAATACACTTCGCGCGGCGTGCCGATCTGCTGCACATAGCCGTCCTTCATTACCACGATGCGGTCCGCCATGGTCATGGCCTCGGTCTGATCATGGGTGACGTAAATGGTGGTCGCGCCCGTTTCGCGGTGAATCTGCGTGATTTCGCTGCGCATGGTCA
>JAZQXQ010000121.1:0-6252 GCA_045632965.1 Clostridia bacterium | reverse complement strand
CACGGGCATCCCCAACAACCTTATGCCCTTCATCTGCCAGACAGCCGCCGGCATCCGCAAGGAGCTGAGCATCTTCGGCAACGATTACGACACGCCCGACGGCACCTGCGTGCGCGATTACATCCACGTGATGGATCTGGCCGCCGGCCATTTGAAGGCCCTGGAATATTCTCTTAATCACAAGGGCGTTGAAACATTCAACCTCGGCACCGGCGAAGGCTACAGCGTATACCAGATGGTCGCTGCCTTTGAGCGCGCGAACAATCTCACGCTCCCCCGCCGCGATGCTCCCCGCCGCCCCGGCGATATCGCTCAATCCTTCGCCGATCCTTCCAAAGCCAACACCATCCTCGGCTGGAAAGCCACGCACACGCTGGATGATATGTGCCGCGATGCATGGAACTGGCAGTCAAAAAATCCCACCGGCTATCCCAAGGAAGATTAACCCCCCAAGCAGGGCAAACGCCCTGCTTTTTTGCATGTTAATTTGCGTTGCTTGCCGCAACGGCGCTCTTTCGGTATAATATATCCATGAAACCGAAAGGAGCGCCCTATGCTGAGCGAAAACATCAAAGCCCTGCGCAAGGCCAAAGGCTATTCGCAGGAGGAACTGGCAGCGCGTTTGCATGTTGTCCGGCAAACCGTCTCAAAATGGGAAAAAGGCTTATCCGTGCCCGATGCTGATATGCTGGTCAAATTGGCCGATATTCTGGAAACCGATACCGTCACGCTGCTTGGCGGCTCAATCGAAGCCAATGCTCAGGACAATCAGATCGCCCGGCAGCTCGGACAGATCGCCGAGCAGATGGCCATTAAGAACCGCCGTGCCAGACTGATCTGGAAAATCGTCGCCTTTATTATCGGTGCGCTGCTGCTCAACAACATTCTCAGTATCGCAACCCTTTCCTACACAAGAGTTTCACAAGAAGAATACGCCGAGGTTCAGCAGCAATTCCCCTGACCACACAAAAAACGGTACAGCCATTTGACTGTACCGTTTCTTTTTTGCGTTTATTTGGACTTGATGTAGGGCTTGCCGTTGGCGGCGGGCACCTGCGCACGGCCCACGAAGAGCACGAGCGTGAGGATCGTCACCACATACGGGATCATGGAGATCAGGTTGACCGGAATCACGCTGTTGGAGCCCACCACGACGCGCAGGCCGTTGCAGAAACCAAACAGGATGCAGCCAAGCAAAGCGCCCTGGGGCTTGAACTTACCAAAGATAACTGCCGCGATGGCGATGAAGCCCTGGCCCGCCACGATGGAGGGACGGAAAGCGGATACCGTCGCCAGCGTAATGGAAGAACCGCCCAAACCAGCCAGGAAGCCGCTGAACACCACGCACAGATAGCGCACCATGGATACGTTCACGCCCAGCGTGTCGGCAGCGCGGGGATGCTCACCCACCGCGCGCAGGCGCAGACCAAAGCGCGTACGGTAGAAGACAAACCACACCACGATCACCAGAATGAAGGCAATATACGTGGAGGCGTAGGTGTTGAACACCAGATCCAGGAAGCTGTTCTGCGCAAAGAGCTTCGCAGCGCCTTCGGGCAGATTCTCGCGCAGATAAACGAACATGCCGTTGAAAATGCGCGGAAGCTTTTGCAGAACCGGGGGCGTTTCACTGGTCTTGAAGGTCAGATAGCAGATGAACACGGAAAAGCCCGTTGCCAGGAAGTTGATCGCCGTACCGGAGATCGTCTGGTCTGCGCGGCAGCTCACCGTAGCAAACGCATGCAGCAGCGCCGGCAGCGCGCCCGCCAGACCGCCGCACAGGAAGCAAATCCACGGATTGGCCACGAAGTTGCCCACCAGCGCGCCCATAAAGCCGCCGATAACGATCATGCCTTCGATACCGATATTAACCACGCCGCTCTTTTCAGAGAAGCAGGAGCCAAGCGCCGCAAACAGCAGCGGCGGCGTATACATCAGCGTAGCGTTGAGGATAATGCCCAGATTGGAAATCAGATCGCCCATTACGCCTTGCCTCCCTTCTTGCCGCGATTCATGACAAACGCGCGGAACAGGTTGGAAATCGCGATGAAGAACACGATGCAGCCCATGATGATATCAACAATTTCCTTGGGAACGCGCGTGCCGTCCAGCAGCTTCATGCGCGTGCCGGCGTACTTCATCGCACCGAAGAACCAGCCGGCAATCAGCGTACCGATGGGATCGGTCGCGCCGATCAGGGCAACGGTGATACCGTTGAAACCGTAGCTTTCCTGCGCGGCAAACTGCGTCACCTTGTAGGTTACGCCCATAACCTGTAGGCCGCCCGCCAAAGAGGCCAGCGCACCGGAAATCGCCAGGGAGACGATCACGCACTTATTGGCGTTGATACCGGCGTATTCCGCCGCAGAGCGGTTATAGCCAACCGCCTTGAGGCGATAGCCCAGCGTCGTGCGGTTGATGATGTAATAAATCACGATCACGCAGATGATGGCAAGCACAATGCCAAAGTGCGTACGGGACGAAACAGCGTTCTTGGGGAACCAGTTGGTAATGGTGATCTTCGCCGCATCCTGAATGGCATGCGACCAGGTCTTGCCGCCGCCCACATTGATACCGTCCGCCATCACCAGGAAGTTGGACAGATAGTAGGCGATCCAGTTGAACATGATCATGCACAGCACTTCGTGAGAGCCGAAACGCACCTTGAGATAGCCCACCAGGCCGCCCCACAGCACGCCCACCGCCACAGAAGCGAGGATGCAAAGAGGAATCAGGATGTACGCGGGAGCGGGCACGAACGCGCCTACCAGCATCGCCGCGATGGAACCCATCACATACTGACCTTCGGCGCCGATATTGAAGATACCGGTTTTGAAGGAGAAGGCCACGGAAAGGCCGGTCAGGATGTAGGGCGTAGCGTATTCGACAAAGCTGTAGGACATGGTCTTGGTGGTATCAAACACCACGCCGAAAAGGCTCGAATACGCCTGAATGGGATTGTAGCCGGCAATGCCCATTGCCAGCGCGCCCACGCCAAAGCCAATCAGGATGGAGAAAAGCGTGTAGATGAAATTGCCCTTGAGCAGCTTCTTACCCATTTGCCTTACCTCCTCCCGCCATCAGCAGGCCCAGCTGATTCTCATCCGCTTCACCGCCGGGAATACTGTCTACAATCTTGCCCTCGAAAATAACGTCAATTCGGTCGGACAGGCTCATGACCTCGTCCAGCTCAAAGGATACCAGCAGTACCGCCTTGCCCTTGTTGCGCTGATCGACGATATAGCGATGCACATACTCAATCGCGCCGACGTCCAGACCGCGCGTGGGATTCACAGCGATAAGCAGATCCTTGTCGTTGGTCACCTCGCGGGCGATGATGACCTTCTGCTGGTTACCGCCGGAAAGCGAGCCCGCGGGGGTGCCTTCGCAGTTATCGGGACGCACGTCAAACTTTTTGACCAGCTCCGTCGCATGCTCGTGCATGGCCTTGAAATTGATGGCGCCGCGCTTGGAGTAGGGCGCATTATCAATATTCTGCAGCAGCAGGTTTTCCTTTACGGAGTATTCCAGCACCAATCCGTGCTTCTGGCGGTCGGCCGGAATGGAGGAAATACCCATGTCAAACAGCTCGCGCGGCGTTTTATTGTAGGCGTCCTTGCCGTTCATGGTAATCTTGCCCTTGGTGGCCTTGCGCAGGCCCGTGAGCACCTCCACCAGTTCGGTCTGGCCGTTACCGTCGATACCGGCAATACCCACGATCTCGCCGCGGCGAACCTGCAGGTCAAGACCGCGCACAACATCGATATTGCGGTAGTCCTTGGCATACAGGCCCTGAATATCCAGCGCCACTTCGCCGGGCTCCTGCTCCTTCTTGTCAACCACAAATTCAACATTGCGGCCAACCATCATGGAAGCCAGATCATGCTCGGTCACATCGGACACCTTTACGGTATCGATGTACTTGCCCTGACGGATGATCGTGCAGTAGTCCGCAGACTCCTTGATCTCCTTGAGCTTGTGGGTGATGATAATGATGGTCTTGCCCTCTTTGGTGAGGTTGTGCATGATGTGGATCAGCTCTTCGATCTCCTGCGGGGTCAGCGAGGAGGTGGGCTCGTCCAGAATCAGAATGTCCGCACCGCGATAAAGCACCTTCAAAATTTCGGCACGCTGCTGCATGCCAACGGATATATCCTCGATCTTGGCGTCGGGATTGACGTTCAGACCGTATCTTTCAGAAATCTCCTGTACCTTGGCGCGCGCCTGCTTCATGTTCACACGGCCGAGGGACTTGGTAGGCTCCATGCCCAGAATGATATTTTCGGTAACAGTAAAAGGCTGTACCAGCATGAAATGCTGATGAACCATGCCTACACCCAGCTCAATCGCCTTGTTAGGGCCGTCAATTTTCACCTGCTTGCCATTGATCGCAATGGTGCCGCTGGTAGGCTGATACAGGCCGTACAGAATATTCATCAGCGTGGATTTACCCGCGCCGTTTTCGCCAAGGATGGCGTGAATTTCACCCTTGTGCACAGTCAGATTAACGCCGTCGTTTGCGCGGAAAGAACCGAAGGTTTTAACAATATCCTTCATTTCTACCGCCAGGTGGGCGTCCTTTTTGATGCTCTCGCTCAAGCGATTGCACCTCCATTTCTCAGCGTGTGGTGTGTGAAAAATTTCTCTGTTGGAAAAATCACCGCCCGGGCAAGCCCGGGCAGGGACCATGCACTACTTAGAAATTAGTCGTCCAGGGTGTAGTAGTCAGCGCCATAGATGGCATCGAAAGCTTCCTGAGTGGCGGGCACAACGATGGTGCCGTTCAGGATGGCTTCTTCGGCGGCCTTAACGGCGGCCAGAGCTTCTTCGCTCATCAGGGTGATGGTGGGAGCGATGCCAACAGCGCCGTCGAACATGGTGTAAACCACGTCAACGCCACCAACCAGGGTGCCTTCAACCAGGCCCTTGCACAGAGCGTACACGCCGTTGTCAACGCGCTTCATGGCGGAGGTCAGAACGGCTTCGGGAGCGAGGTAGGACTGGTCCTGGTCAACGCCGATGGCCAGCTTGCCCTGTTCCTTGGCAGCTTCGATAACGCCGGTGCCGGTGCCGCCGGCAGCGTGGTAAACGATGTCAGCGCCCTGAGTGAACATGGAGATGGCAGCAGCCTTACCGCCGGCAACATCGCCGAAGTTGTTGGCGTTGTAGCACTGCACGGTGATTTCGGGGTTAGTGTCCTTGATGCCGGCATAGTAGCCGTAACCGAAGGTGTTCATGACGGGAGAAACCATGCCGATGACGAAGCCAACGTTGTTGGTCTGGGTCATGGTAGCGGCGGCAACGCCCACCAGGTAGGAGCACTGCTCGGTGGCGAAGTTCACGCCAACGACGTTCGCGGCGGTGGAGCCGTTGTCGATGATGGCGTACAGCTGTTCGGGATGAGAGTTGGCAGCTTCGGTCACGGCGTCAGCCATCATGAAGCCCACGCAGATGATCAGGTCATAGCCTTCATCGTACAGGGTTTCCAGGTTGGGGCCGTAGTCGGCTTCGGTCACGGATTCGAGATAGGCAACTTCCACACCCAGTTCAGACTGAGCAAGCTGCAGGCCGGCCCAAGCCAGAGCGTTGAAGGACTGGTCGTTGATACCGCCGGTATCGGTAACCATAGCAACGCGAACAGTTTCTTTCTCGGCGAAAGAAGTGGCAGCGGTCAGGCTCAGCAGCATGATCGCAGTCAGAAGAACGCACAGGAACTTTTTCATTGTTAGTGCCTCCTATGAAAATATCTCCGAGGACTTTGGTCCTCAATTCAAGACGATTATATCAAAGTTGATTCGGCTTTTCAATAGGCAGAAGCTGAACTTTCTGTATTTTTTCAAATAGTAAAGGAAGAAAACCCATACGTTTTCTTCCTTGTTTTTATATTCGTTCGTATGTTTTACATTTTTGTCTTAAAGCGTATTTCTTTTGTAACAATCCTTATTTGCTGCTCAGGTGCTTCATGCGGGGCGTGATAAAGTTCACCAGCGCATCCAGTTCCTCGCGCTGAGGATACAAACTCATGAACCTGAAGCCGCTTGGCCGGTACAGATCAATGCGGCAGGCGCGCTTGTGCACTTCAAACCTGCACACATCATCCCATACGATATGGCTTTCGCCAATCATCATCCGGGGCTCTCCCCCGGGGCCCGGCGCAATGTTGAATTCCTCATAGGGCAAAAAGCGTGCGTAGCATTTCATCCGGCTGGGCACAATCCACGTCTGCAGATGCGCGCCGCGGCCGTCCACGAC
>JAZQXQ010000120.1:0-13479 GCA_045632965.1 Clostridia bacterium | reverse complement strand
AGTTTTTTCTGATGAAGTAAGGATGGATTTACTGTGAAAAAATACCTGATGTCGCTGATTGTCGTGGTTGTTATTGCCGCGGTTGCTATTGGCGTGCTGTTGGGAAAAATTGAAAAGCTGGAAACGGAGAATGCTGCTCTGGCAGAGGAGCTTCAGGCGACGCAGGCTCTTCTTGCTTCCTGTGAAGCGGAACGCGATGCTTATGCTGCGCAGCTGAACGCCCTTGAAACACAGCACGCTGCGCTGCAGACGGATTATGATACGGTATGCGCTGAAAAGGAAACGCTGATGGTGGAGCTTGCTGCGCTGAATGTATCGTATGCCGCCGCACAAACAACCATTGCGGAGCTTGAGGTATATAAGGCGCAGGCAGCAGAGCTTGAAACAAAGCTGGCGACGGCGAACGCAAGCGTGGAAGCGCTTTCTGCAGAAAAGGCGGATGTACTTACGCAGCTTGATACGGCCAAAACGATGGTTGCAGACCTCGAATATGAAATCACGCAGCTGAAGGGCCGCATTGCCATCCTGCGCGAATTGATGAAATAACAGACTTAGGGCTTTCGGTGTTTTTGCCGAAAGCCTTTTGCCACAGTTATAGCATTTTCCGGATTTGGAGATACACTATACACCAAATGCTAATGAGGTGAAAAATGCTTCGTCAGGATACGATATACAAACAATTTGTGCAGATTTTGAAAGAAGAGCTTGTGCCGGCAATGGGGTGTACCGAGCCCATTGCTTTGGCTTATGCTGCCGCTACCGCAAAAGATGTACTGGGAGAAATGCCGGAACAAATAGATATTTATGTGAGCGGCAATATCATCAAAAATGTAAAGAGCGTTGTTGTTCCGCATACCGGCGGTTTGCGCGGCATCAAGGCAGCGGTGGCGGCGGGCGTAGTTGCCGGCAATGCCGATAAAAAGCTGGAGGTGCTTTCAAGCGTTACGGCTGAGCAGATGCAAGCGATCGCCGTTTATCTTGAAACGGCTTCAATGCAAGTGCATCATGCCGATACACCGTATATTTTCTATATTAAAATCTGTCTGCGCGGCAAAAATAACTCCTCCAGCGTTAAAATTGTTGATTTCCATACAAATATTGTTTCTATTCATAAAAACGGTCAGGCTTTGTACGAAACAAATGAAATTCCCCGGCATGAAACGCAGACGGATCGCTCCGGTATGACGGTCGAGCGCATTGTGGAATTTGGCAAAACCGTGCATCTTGACGACGTGCGCGAAACGCTGGAACGCCAGATTGAATATAACCTTGCCATTGCAGAGCAAGGCATGCAGAAAAGCTATGGCGCCAATATCGGCAAAGTGCTGATGCATTCAAACGGAAATGACCTTTTCTGCAAAATGCGCGCGTATGCGGCTGCAGGCAGCGACGCCAGAATGAATGGCTGCGAACTGCCCGTAATTATTAATTCGGGCAGCGGAAATCAAGGGCTTACCACCAGCGTGCCGGTGATTGTTTATGCACGGGAGAAGGAAATTGCGCACGATGAATTGTTGCGTGCGCTGTGTATCGCCAACCTGGTCACGATTCACCTCAAGAGCGGCATTGGCCGTCTGTCTGCCTATTGCGGCGTTGTCAGCGCGGGGTGCGGCGCGGCGTCAGGCATAGCCTATTTGATGGGCGGCGGTTATGATATGATTGCCCATACAATTGTCAATACCCTGGCGATGGACTCGGGCATTGTGTGCGATGGCGCCAAAGCCAGCTGCGCTGCCAAAATATCTTCGGCGGTTGACGCCGGAATTCTGGGCATGACGATGTATCAGCATGGCAATCAGTTTTTCGGCGGCGACGGCATCGTCAAAAAGGGCGTTGAGAATACCATTCGCAACGTCGGCCGTCTGGCACGGGACGGAATGCGCCAGACAGATGAAGAAATCATCCGGCTGATGCTTGAAGATTGATGAATTTTTTCACCATTGTTTGACAGGCGCAAATACAATGCAGTATAATATATAGGCAAGTTTTTCTTGCCTATTGTTTTTTAGGAGAATGTACATGAAAATCAAAACGCCTTTGGAGAAAAAAACGCTTCGTACGCATCTGACCTATAACAGCTGGAAATATCTTGTTGTTGTTCTTGCTTCGATTTTCGGCTGGAATCTGATTTATACCATGACTGCCTATCGTTCACCCGAGAACCTTCGCGTGGACTTGTATATTCAAAGCGCAACCGCTACCAACGAGAGCGTTGATGCTTTTATGAAGCCTATTTGGGATGAATACATTCCTGATATGGAAACAGTTACAAGCGTTTTGCTGACCTCTACGACGTCTGATGATGTATATGCCAATATGCAGCTGTCTGTTTACATCATGGCGGGCGAGGGTGATATTTACATTCTCACTTCGGAAGACTTCAAGAATTATGCTTCGCAAGGTGCTTTTATCGATTTGACGACTTATGTTGAAAACGGCATGCTGAATCTTGAAGGCATTGATACGGCAGCCGGATATGTGGCGACGGTCGATGATGAGGGCATTCCTACCGGTGAAAAACAGTTCTTTGGTATTCCTGCCTATACGCTGGATAGCTTCAAATCCGGCATGAACGTTTACAATAACGATCTGGTGATTGCGGTGACTTCTTTTAGCAATAATGAAGAAAATGTCATCAAGTTTCTCAACGGCCTGATCGACGCGGGACGCGTAAAAGATACGGCGCAATAAAGCATATAAGCCCGGTTCGCCGGGCTTTTTATTACTTGCGCTTTTTGTAGAATTACAGTACAATGCATGTGGCTATTTCCAATGCGGAGGTATGAAAATGTTGCTGTATGATGCAGTTGTGTTTGATCTGGACGGTACCCTGACGGATTCTGCCGAGGGTATCCTCAATTGCACGCGCTATGCGCTCAATAAAATGAATAAGCCAGTGCCGGATGAAGGTGTGCTGCGTAAATTTCTTGGCCCGCCGCTGGTGGCTTCTTTTTGTAAGCATTGCGGCATGAGCGAGGAGGAAGGCGTGCAGGCAACTGCTTTTTACCGTGAGCGTTACGTGCCCGTCGGCTGGAAAGAGAACTGCGTATATCCCGGCATCCGAGCTGTATTGCAGGGTCTGAAAAAGAACGGCGCGCACCTGTTTGTAGCAACAGCCAAGCCGCAGGACGTCAGTATTGAAATCATCAGGTATTTCGGTCTTGACCAGTATTTTGATGCCATTGCCGGTGCATTGCCGGGAGAAAAGTATCCTGATAAGGGTGATATTATTGCGCGCGCACTGAAGGATGCGAAGTATACCAGGGCTGTTATGGTCGGCGATCGCGGATCTGATCTGCGCGGCGCGGCGAAATTCGGTATTGACAGCATCGCAGCGGGTTATGGCTATGGTTCGGAGGAAGAACTCAGCGGCGCTGCGCCTACGCATTATGTGCATACCACGATGGAACTGGCGCAGCTTTTGCTGGGGGAAATGCCCGAGCAAAAGGGCTATTTTATCAGCATGGAAGGCCTTGACGGCTGCGGAAAGACCACGCAGATCAATGCAGTTGAAAAATTCCTGAATGATATGGGCTTTTCCGTCCGTCGTTCCCGTGAGCCCGGCGGCTGCATGATCTCAGAGAAAATCCGCAATTTGCTCCTTGATATCAACAATACCGGCATGAATGATATTTGCGAGGTGCTGCTTTATGCGGCTTCTCGCGCCCAGCATGTGCATGAGGTGATCAAGCCTGCCATTGCAAATGGACAGATTGTTCTGTGCGACCGTTTTGTGGATTCCAGCGTGGCTTTCCAGGGCAGCGGTCGGCAGCTTGGTGTTCCCTTGATTCAGCAGATCAATGCGCCTGCTGTGGATGGCTGCTACCCGGATACGACAATTTATCTGCGTCTCGATCACGAAACGGCGCTGCGACGCCGCGAAAATGCGACTGCGCTGGATCGTATCGAAAATGAAAAGGCTTCGTTCCATGCGCGTGTTGAGGATGGCTTTGAACAGCTGGCGCAAGAATCGCCTGAGCGTTTTATTGTAGTAGACGCCAGAATGACGCCCGAGGAGCTTTCGGCAGACATCCGCGCAAAGCTGCTGAAGCGTCTTATTGCTGCGGGGGTGGCCTGATATGCGCGTTGTTGTTGGTATGTCGGGCGGCGTGGACTCTGCCGTTTCTGCGCTGCTGCTCAAAAAGGCCGGCTATGATGTAGTCGGTGTGTTCATGAAAAACTGGGAGGAAAAGGACGAGGACGGCGTCTGTACATCCGAAAGCGACTGGAAGGATGTTCAGAATGTATGTGACCGGATCGATATTCCTTATTACTCCGTCAATTTTGCCAAAGAATACTGGGATCGCGTGTTTACGCTGTTTCTTGATGAATACAAGGCTGGACGTACACCCAATCCCGATGTTCTTTGTAATCGCGAAATCAAATTCAAAGCTTTTCTCGATTTTGCCATGCAGCTTGGCGCAGAGAAGATTGCCACAGGTCATTTCGTCAAAAACGATGAAGAAGGGCATCTGATCAAGGGTGTTGATCCCAACAAAGAGCAGTCGTATTTCCTCTATATGCTCCATCAGCATCAGTTGAAAAAAGCTATCTTCCCCGTTGGCGGCATGACCAAGCAGGAAGTGCGCGAAATCGCCGTTCAGGTGGGTTTGCCGGTAGCAAAGAAGAAAGATTCCACCGGCATCTGCTTCATCGGAGAAAGGCAATTCAAGCCCTTTTTGAGTCAGTATTTGCCCGCGCAGCCGGGGGATATGGTGACGCCTGACGGTGAAGTTGTCGGCCGCCATGACGGGCTTATGTTCTACACCCTCGGTCAGCGCCGCGGTCTTGGCATCGGCGGACGCGGAGACGGTCGCAGTTTCTTCGTCGTGGATAAGGATTTGAAAAAGAATCAGCTGATCGTTGTTCAGGGCGAGGATCATCCGCTGCTGTATTGCAAATCTGCACGCATTGAGCAGCTGACCTGGGTTGTGGATGCGCCCGCAGTCGGCTGTGAATACGGCGTGAAAACGCGCTACCGTCAGCACGATCAGCGCGCCATTCTTTCAGAAATGACAGCGGACGGCGCGATTGTTACCTTCTGTGAGGATCAGCGTGCCGTCACACCCGGGCAGAGCCTTGTTTTCTATGATGGGGACAGGTGTCTTGGCGGCGGTATTATCGCCGAAAATTTCAGATAATGTTTGCATGCCGGTATAGTTTTTACTGTGCCGGCTTTCATCACAAGGAGTGGTAACAAATGATAGATATAAAAGTCTATATGGATCATTTCACCAAGGCGCTTTGCGATACCTTTGGTGAACGCACTCTGTTTATTGGCTTGCAGGGAAGTTACGGGCGTGGCGAAGCAACAGAGACAAGCGATATAGATATTGTTGTAATTCTTGATGAGGTATCGGCTGCTGATATTCACGAATATAACAAAATGCTTGATTCTCTGCCGCACAGGGAATTGCTTTGCGGGTTTCTTTCCGGAAAAGATGAATTGATGCATTGGGAGACGTCTGATCTCTTTCAGTTTTATCATGACACTACGCCGATCAAGGGGGACTTGGCTGAACTGCTCCCTCTGATTGATGAAAATGCAGTGAACAGAGCGATCAAAATCGGCGCTTGTAATGTTTTTCACGGCTGTGTTCATAATATGCTGTATAAAAAGAGTGAAGATATTCTTAAAGCACTTTATAAATCTGCTTCTTTCACGGTACAGGCCATTGCGTATAAACAGACCGGAAACAATGTACGGCTGCAAAAAGATTTAGTCCATATCGTATCGGGCAATGACAAGGCTGTTGTCGAAACCTTCATGAAAATTAAAAATGGCGAAACGATCTGCTTTAAGGAAAAATCAGAAGCTCTTCTTCTCTGGGCCCAAAGCTGGATTGTGAAAACCTGATGATGTAAGCCGTCCGAACAGGACGGCTTTTTCGTTGACAATCATATAGTTAACTGATATATTATTAAATGATTGATTATTAAACGATTGATTTATGGAGGACCAATGAACTCTTGTGATATTATCGGCATGATCGAAAACGTCATTCGCGATAGAAAAGCAGCACAGCGGGCTGTATTGCAGCAGTGTTCCCTTCATGTCGGTCAACCGGAAATGCTGCAATTTATCAGCGATCATCCAGGGTGCTCGCAAAAGCAGATTGCTGATGCTGCGCGGGTTTCTCCGGCATCTGTTGCTGCGTCCATTAAACGTATGGAACGAGCTGGGCTTATCAGCAGACGTGCCGATACGGCAGATACGCGTTGCAATCGCGTTTATGTAACGACGGCAGGGGAGAGGGAGCTGAGTTTCTGTCGCGAGAAGCTGAGGGAGATCGATCGCTGTCTGACGGCCGATTTGGATAATGAAGAATTAAGCGCGCTCAAAAACCTGCTTGAGCTGATTGATTGCAGTGCCAATAAGCTGGCAAAAAAGAATAAATAATTTTTCTAAAAAAGGGGTTGACATTTTTCTTAGATTGCGGTATTATTATCAAGCGTCCTGAGTGACACGAATGACGCGGGGTAGAGCAGTTCGGTAGCTCGTCGGGCTCATAACCCGGAGGTCGCAGGTTCAAGTCCTGTCCCCGCAACCATTTTATGGCTCCGTAGCTCAGTTGGCTAGAGCATTCGGTTCATACCCGGAGTGTCATGTGTTCGAATCACATCGGAGCCACCAAAGAAACGACTTTGCTGATTGGCAAGGTCGTTTTTTCGTTATATAATATTCTTGAAAGGAAGGGCATATTGTATGTTTACATTTCGAAAAACATCTTTGGATGAATCCGATATATTTCAAACATGGTATGAAACACCTGCTATTCATCGCTGGGTACCCATCGAAGATTGGGCGGGATATTTCAAGGCAGTTTCAGATTTGAACAATTATTTCCTGTATTCTGTATATGATAAAAATCGGCTAATCGCTGGTATCGCGGCAGAAATAATTGATCATACTGCAGCAATATGTTTGCTGGTAGATCCTGAGCTTCACGGGCGGGGAATAGGTACTTTGGTTTTGCAGGATATGCAGCGCAAAACACATAAATTATTTGGAAACATTCATGGATATGTCGCCGGTATTTTTCCCGGAAACATAGGAAGTGTCAAATGCTTTGAAAAAGCAGGTTTCATTAAAATGAAAAAAGGAAACGATGGGGAAGATATATATTCCTGTATTGCAGAGAAAGTTTAAAATGCCGGCAGCAAGACAGAAAAAGCATAACAATAATTGAAAACCAAGAAGGCGGCGTCATTAGAATTGCAATTTTTCTGCAATTTTAAATTTGAGTGGAGGAAATCGATCTTTTTTTCTTGATATTGTGCAAAAACCTCTTTTCAGAAAGATAAAAATACTATATAATGAAAAGGATGGTAAATATCCACAACAATATGGAGGTACAATCAAAGTGAAAATTCTGATCGTCAATGCGGGTTCTTCCTCGCTCAAGTATCAGCTGGTTGACATGAACGGAGAAGTCGTTCTGGCAAAGGGCCTGGTTGCCCGTATCGGTCTTAAGGGCAGCAGTCTGGAGCAGAAGCGCCCCGGTGACGCCGAAAAGTATATTGTCGAATGCGACATGCCCACCCACGTCGAAGCCTGCAAGAATATGCTGGCTGCTCTGACGGATAAGGAACATGGCGTTGTTACCAACATGGACGAAATCGGCGCTGTCGGTCATCGTGTACTGCACGGCGGCGAAAAGTTCACCGAGTCCGTGATCATCAACGATGACGTTCTGGAAGCGATCCGCGAGAACATTCCGCTGGGCCCGCTGCATAATCCTGCTAACCTGATGGGTATTCAGGCTTGCCAGCAGGTAATGCCCACCACGCCCATGGTCGCTGTGTTTGATACCGCTTTCCATCAGACCATGCCGCCCAAGGCGTATCTGTACGGCGTGCCGCTCAAGTATTACAAGGAACTGCATGTCCGCCGTTACGGCTTCCACGGCACTTCTCACCGCTATGTGAGTGCTCGTGCTGCCGAGTTCCTGGGCAAGAAGGCTGAAGATCTGCGCATCATCACCGTGCATCTGGGCAACGGTTCTTCTCTGGCCGCTGTTGATCACGGCAAGTGCGTGGACACCAGCATGGGGCTGACGCCTCTGGAAGGCGTTCTGATGGGTACTCGCAGCGGTAACCTGGATCCCGCTGTTGTGCAGTTCATCATGAACAACGCCAAGAAGGAAGACGGCACGCCCGAATTCAACACCATCGACGAAGTGCTGGATATGCTCAATAAGAAGTCCGGTCTGGCCGGCATGAGCGGTCTTTCTCCTGACATGCGCGATATCAACTCCGCTGCCGAATCCGGCCACGAAGCTGCCGAACTGGCTCGTCAGGTGCTGTTTGCCGGCATCCGCAAGTACATCGGCGCTTATGCTGCCGTTATGGGCGGCGTTGACGTGATCGCCTTCGCCGGCGGTATTGGCGAAAACGGCCCCGAAACCCGTCATTTCGTAATGGAAAACTTTGAATATCTGGGCGCTAAGATTGACGAAGAAAAGAACACCGTGCGCGGCAAGGAAGCGGATATTTCTGCTGCAGACAGCAAGGTAAAGGTTCTGGTCATCCCGACCAACGAAGAAATCGTGATTGCCCGCGATACGCTTGAGCTGGTGACGAAGTAAGCATGTCTGAAACAATCAAGCCTCTCAAGACGGTTGATGTTTATACGGACGGTGCGTGCTCCGGAAATCCGGGGCCCGGGGGATGGGCAGCTATTCTTCGCTTTGGCGTTCATGAAAAAGAACTGAGCGGGAGCATGCCGCATACCACCAATAACCGTATGGAAGTATTCGCCGTCATCAGCGCTCTTGGTGCTTTGAAGGAAAAGTGCCATGTGCGCATCCATTCGGATTCTGCTTATGTTGTCAATGCATTTCAGCAGGGCTGGCTGAATAACTGGCAGAAGAGGGGATGGAAGACAAGCGACGGAAAGCCTGTTGAAAATCAGGATCTGTGGCGGCTGCTGCTGATTGTTGTGCGTAAGCATGAGGTTGAATTTATCAAAGTTCCCGGACATGCTGATTGTGCGGAAAACAATCGCTGCGATGAGCTCGCTCGCGCTGAGATTCAAAAGGTAACGAAGATCAATCCTGATCTTCAGGCAATTCAATAATACATCAGACCTCCGATCGTGCACTAAAAGCTGCTGATCGGAGGTCTTTGCAAAGCAGGGGGAGTGTAAAATCGAATATCTTCTTTGTTATCCATCTATTCGCAAAAGGCATCTTTTACGAATAGATGGATTAATTTTGGTGCGTTTTAGGTCATTTAAGCATGTGCTAAATTCTTGACGCTTTTCTTGTTGAAGCTTTATGTACGCGAGTGAGTATTCGTCTTGACTGAATTTAAGTTTGTTGTCGATGACGGAGCTTTGAAATCTGTATTGTAGCGTGCTTCATTGATAGCTCACATTAAATACAATGGGTTAATGATTTGTAAAAAAACTCTTTTGATAATGCAGTGCCACGTAATCAATTAAAAGCTAAATATCGTCTCTCTCGGCCGTTTTTCCTTCCATACGATTGACAAACCGTTAAATTTGCGGTAAGCTTACTTTTGCGAATAGTTTTGTGGAGGTTTTTTATGCCTGAGCTCGATTATCATGAGCAAGTAGCGATTAAACGCAATGCGCGCATCCGTGAGCTGCTGAGAGAACTTCCGTCTGATTGCGCAGATTATTTCCGTTCTATTTCGCAGACCACAAGCGCGCTCACGCGCCTTGCATATGCGTACGATCTGCGATTGTTCTTTCAATTTCTTTGTACTGAGCAGCCCGATTTCGCCGGCGCGGATCCGCGCATGATCAAAACAGACCAATTGGCGGCCATTACAGCCAGACAAATCCACGAGTTTCAGGATTACCTGACACAATATGTCCGTTCTGATGAAGACAGTGAAACGATTGTTAATAATCATGAGCTGGGTATCATGCGAAAACTGTGCTGTGTGCGTTCCTTCTTTGAGTATTTGTTCAAAAATGAGCGCATTCCCGCCAATGTAACAACGCTTGTCCCCCTTCCCAAGCTGCATGAAAAGCCGATTCTGTATTTGGAACCGCATGAAGTGGAGAAAATGCTTTCCGTTGCCGATAATGGACAAGGGTTATCCGATCGTCAACAGAAGTATCTTAGATCTACAAAAGCGCGTGATAAAGCCATTTTGATGCTCTTTTTAGGCACTGGAATCCGTGTTAGCGAACTTGTCGGCATCGATCTTGATGATATTGATTTTTCCATAAATGGCTTCGTCGTAACGCGAAAAGGCGGCAATCAGACGGTTTTGTATTTTCCTGAAAGCGTTGCGGATGCACTGCAGGAATATTTGCTTGAAAGGCGAACTGTTGAAGCTTTGCCTGGGAACGAAAATGCTCTGTTTCTCTCTTTGCAGCGTCGCCGCATCACGCAGCGCGCCGTTGAAAACCTGGTAAAGAAATATGCTCTCGTGGCTGCGCCACTCAAAAAGAAGATCAGTCCGCATAAGCTTCGCAGCACCTTTGGCACCAGCCTCTATCAGAGTACCGGTGATATTTATCTGGTTGCCGATGTGCTTGGCCATGCGGATGTCAACACCACGCGCAAGCACTACGCGGCCATGACCGATCTGCATAAACGCGAAGCGGCTAAGCGTATTCAATTGCCGATAAATACTGATCAAACGGAGGATAATAGTGATGAGTAAGTGTATTTTGTACGAACGCGAATGCATCGATTGCGGCGAGTGCGATATGTGCGAGCTTGATCCAAAAAAACGCTGCGATAACTGCATGAAATGTGTGAATGGCGACGCCGAATATCGTGCCGTGGTTGTGGACGAGATCATTCATCCTCAGTCGAATGATAACTGACAGGAACAAATGTTTGATTTTTCCTTGCCAAACATTTGTTTGCATGTTATAATATTTGCAGCATGATGGCGAGGTGTGATGTATGTCTACAACAAGACGTGCCCGTGGCGATACGCAGCAGCGTATTTTGGAGTTTATCGAGCAGGAAATTGAGGCGAAGGGATATCCCCCTTCTGTTCGTGAGATCGGTGACGCCGTGGGCCTTAAATCCACTTCTACCGTGCACGGTCATCTTTGCCGCCTGGAAGCACGCGGCTTGCTTCGCCGCGATGCAATGAAGCCCCGTGCAATGGAGGTAAAGGCCGCTAAAAAGAATGCTGCCGACAATATGCGCCTTGTGCCCATCGTTGGCAATGTCGCTGCCGGTTCCCCCATCCTGGCGGAAGAATATATTGAGGATCAGGTTTCTCTACCGGAAAGCATGGTAGGCGACGGTACCAATTTTATTTTGAAGGTACACGGCGACAGCATGATCAACGTAGGCATTATGGATGGTGATTATGTCGTTGTCCATAAGCAGAATACCGCCAATAATGGTGAGATAGTCGTTGCAATCATTGACGGCAGCGCCACGGTAAAGCGCTTTTATCGTGAAAACGGCCGCTTCCGTCTGCAACCGGAGAATAATCAGATGGCGCCCATTTTCACGCGTCGTGTGGATATCGCCGGCAAGGTGGTTTCGGTTTATCGTATTTACTGATAAGAAAAGGACACAGACGACTGTGTCCTCTTTTTATTCAAGCTTCATGGAGTAAAAGGTTGCCGGAAATATTTCGCTGCCGTCATAGCGTTCGTATTCGCCGAAATGATCGAATTGATAACCGCATTTAAGAAGCACGTTTCCCGATGCGGTATTCGCAGTAGCAAGTGCAGCAACAAAATCACGCGCTGAGAAGTGTTCGTACGCCCATTTAATCATTGCTTTGGCAGCTTCGGTAGCATAACCTTTTCCCCAGTAATCATAGCGGAGATTATAGCCAACCTCCCACGTGCCTTCATCCCGTTGTTTGATCGATCCAGCGCCGATTGGCAGGCCGTTGTCCTTCACGCAAAAGATAAACTCGTTGTCTTCTGCTTTATGGGTGGCGATCCATGCTTCGGATTGCGCAACAGACGTATAAAGCGGATACGGCATATAGCGATTCACGCGCGGGTCGCTCAGCCAAACAAATGCCGCCTGAGCATCCTTAAGCGTCATCGGACGAATAATCAACCGTTCTGTTTCAATGATGCGATTCATTATTTACCTCCCGACAAACAGCAGGTGATTTGACATGCCGAGACACTCGGGCTTTTCGCACAGATAAAAATGATATCGCAGGTACTGTTGAAAAGTTTCTTCATCCATTTCATTGATCATATCCTGAATCAGCTCGCTAACGCCATCGGATGCTACCGCATGCATGATATGAACATCGCCTTTTTGCAATAACTCATGGCATTGTTCGAGGGTATGAAATACAAAAGGAAAATCATAAAGCTTGAACGATTGTTTATCGTAAGCGCCGTGAAGCAGATAATCCGGATGTTCTCTTTGCATGGTCAGCACAACGATGTCGTTAGAAATGAAAGCAAAGAAGATCTTTCCGTCTTTTTTGCAGACACGCTTGGCCTCGCGGATACACTGCAATTTATCTTCATCACTGTGCAGATGATAAAGAGGCCCAAACAGCAGTACAATATCAAAGGATTCATCCGCATAGCGGCTCAGATCCAGCGCATTACCCTGTACAATTTCCAGTTCATCGTTATAAGAAACTTTGCTTTTGAAGATTTCTATATTTCTGTCAGAAAGTTCAAGCGCAGAAACGACATATCCCTTGCGCGCAAAATGCAGACTGTATTGCCCGGTGCCGGCGCCGATGTCAAGTATCTTTGCGCCTTTTGTTAGATATCGCTCGATGAAGCGCACGTTTGTCAAAAATTCCACCTGTGCGGCTTGGGATTTTGTCAGCCGCATATCTTCGTCATATCGGCGGTAGATTTCCTGCACGAGCGTCTCGTCGCCGCAGGCTTCAAATCCATCCATGAAATGCTTTTTCTCAAAGGATTGTGTCATATTGCTGCCTCCTGTTGGGATGATACAAAATATATTCGAGCGAGTTTTCAACCGTATCGTAGCGTGTTTCGTATGGTACGGTTTTTACATATTTGAAACCGCACTTTTCAATTACGCGGGCAGAACGCTTGTTGTGATCGAAATGACCAACGATAATGAAGTCAAGATTTTCGACCGTGAACAGATAGTCAATGACCTCCTTTGCGGCTTCTGTCATAAAGCCTTTCCCCCAGTGGTCTTTGGACAGAACGTAACCGATTTCGCGTCCTTGCAAGGCGTTGAGCTCAGGATAGTTTTCTTCGTTGTATGCTTCAACGCCCAAAGAACCAATGACTTTGCCTTGATATTCTAAAGCAAAGGTCTTTTTGTTCTGAATAAAATGGCTCAGAATGATGCGGGATTCTTCAATATTTTTGTGTGGATTCCAGCCTGCCATTTGTCCTACGCCGTCAACGCTTGCGTAAGCAAAGAAATTGTTCAGATCGCTCTCCTTCCACGCGCGCAGAATCATGCGGTCGGTTTTCAATACTACGTTGCTGATGTCAATGGGCTTATTCATGGTACGCCTCCTTCAAAATAAAAACAGTGCAAGCTGAAAGTTCATTCGGCT
>JAZQXQ010000119.1:0-4524 GCA_045632965.1 Clostridia bacterium | reverse complement strand
AAGACGCGCTCTCGTCCTCGCAGCGGAATACGCCGATATGACGGAAGGTGGGCGTGATGTGAATGCGCAGCTGCAGTTTTTCGGCCTTCTCAGCAAAGCGCGGATCATGTACCAGCGTTTCCATAAGCTCAATGGCTTCCTCGCCCTCGATATTGCCGCCGTTGTGCGAGAGGATCACGCCGTCCTCCACCGCGCAGAGATTGACGCGCAGGCTGACTTCGCCGGGATTGAGGAACACGCCCATGCCCGCCGCCTCCAGCGAGGAGCGGCCGGTATAGTAAGCGCGCGGATCATAGCCGAAAATATTGAGGATGGCCGTATCGCTGCCGGGCGCCACGCCCGCGGGCACGGTCTGCGCCTTGCCGAGCGTATGGCACACGCGGTTAAAGCCGGGCAGATTCAGATATTCCAGCGGAGTTTTATTCTGCAATTTGGCAATGGGCTCATCCGCCATGCCGTCGCCGATCACAAGGATATACTTCATGAATCAATTTCCTCCCACTGAGTAATAGTGTAGCGCGTGCGGAATTCGCCGCCGTACAGGCCCCTGTCCTGCGTTTCGATTTCGGCGCGCTGGCTGTCGTAGGGATCGTAGCGCGGGAATTTCTTTTCCGGGCTCAGCGGCATAAAATACATGCGGTTGGCCACCATGCGCCAGGGATCGAGATTGCCAAAGTAGAATTGCCAGCGCTCCTCGTTTTCGGCACGCAGCGCGCCGCCGCCAAAGGAGCAATCCACCGGCAGCCAGCCCAGACGTTCGGAATAAAACTCCGCCCAATCGTGGCTGCCCACGTCGCCGGGCTGCGCATACAAGCCGCTCTGCCAGCGGGCGGGAATGCCGCTGATGCGGCACAGGGAAATAAACATCACCGCGTAAAGGCCGCAGTCGCCGCGCAATTGCGTGGCGGCGTATTCCGCGCCGTTTTCAATCAGCAGATACGGCCGCTGGAAAGCGTACATCACCTGCCGCGTGGCAAAGCAGTAGAATTTCCAGGCGATGCGCACGGGATCGGTTTCGTCGCCGCGCAGCTCTGCCGCAAGCGATCTGAGATAGGGCGTAAACACGATATGCGGCGCCTGCTCGCAAAGATCCTCTTCGCACACGGGCCGCGCCTCGGGATAGATGATTTCCTTTACGCTCTCATCCAGCGGATTGACATAGCGCGGGCGCTGCACCCAGGTGTAATCGGTGATCAGCGGCTGGTTTTCGTTCATTTGCTTTTCAAAATACACCGTGCGCTGGGGCGCATCCTCGGGATCAATGTTCTTTATCTCCCAGCTGGCGGTGAGATTCTGCGCACCCGACTGCTGCATGGATTTTGCCGGGATGGGCAGATGCACGCGGTACAGATCACTCTGATCGAATACTTTATCGGCGATCGTGGTGGTGGCGCGCATGGTAAAGCGCCAGCCCTTCACCCCCGCCTTCACGCGCGCGATCACCTGATTGAGATCCTCTTTTGCCTGATCATAGGGCCGCTGCGCGCGGCAGTTTATCTGCTTTTGCGTTTTGAGGAGCGAACCGATGCTGTCCTCATGGTAATAGCGTTCGCCGTTGATATAGATAAAATCGAGCTTGCCGTCGAGCAAAAGCTCCTGAAGCTCATCTTCGCTGAAATCCGCCGGGCCCCTTTCGCGCATTTCGGCTAAGAAATCTTCTTTCTTCAGCGTATAGCACTTGGGCAGGCGCTGCAAAAACATGCGCTCTGTCTCCAGGCGCTGTCTGAGCATCTGCGGCAATGTACGCGAAAGCCGGCGCTCGATCACCTGCAGCGCCAGATCATATTCGCCCGCGCCCTTCAAATGGGCAATGTCCTCCGGCAGCGGACAGACAAGGGATTCAAGATAACGGTCAGGCATAAACTATACCTCCTGATACGGGGATTACGCGCTCTGCGGAGCGCTACACCTCATCAGTCACCCTTCGGGTGCCAGCTTCCCCTCAAGGGGAAGCCTCCGGGATGTCAACCCCAAATAGCCTTCCCCTCGAGGGGAAGGTGTCGCAGCCTGCTGCGACGGATGAGGTGTAGCCGGCCACAGCCGGCGTTATCCTTTCATTCCATCTATATAAATCCCATGTTACCGCAATCCCGCCCAAAAGGCAATGCGAATACAGCAAAAATACCAGTTTGCCCGTCACATTTTCGTCACATTTTTTATTGTCCTTTTTGGCCGGAATATGATATAATATCTACCAGTTAAATGATTTCAAATACGGGGTCTGTTACAGCCCTGGAAAGGGGAGTTGCAGATTGCGAAAAAAACAACTGTTTGTCGAAAAGGGGAAGGAGGCTGTCGCCTCTGTTCTTCCGATCACTTTGATTGTTGCCGCCATCTGTCTGCTGCTTGTGCCGGTTGATAATGATCTGATGCTGGCCTTCTTCATCGGCTCGATCATGCTCATCGCCGGCATGGCGCTGTTCACCGTGGGCAGCGATACCTCCATGTCGCAGATCGGCTCGCACATGGGCGCGCGACTGACAAAAAGTAAAAAGCTGTGGCTGATTGTTGTGGTCAGCTTCCTTTTGGGCACCTTCATCACCATTTCGGAGCCCGATCTGACGGTGCTGGCGACGAACGTGCCGCACATCAATACCACCGTGCTCATCCTCACGGTGGCCGTGGGCGTAGGCCTTTGCCTGATGCTGTGCATGCTGCGCATTCTGTATGCCATTCCGCTCAACCGCCTGCTATTGATTCTCTACGGCGCGCTTTTCTTCCTGACGATTTTTGTCAGCCCGGATTTTCTCTCCGTAGCCTTTGACTCCGGCGGCGTCACCACCGGCCCCATGACCGTTCCCTTCATCATGGCGCTGGGCGTTGGTGTGGCCTCCATCCGTAGCGACGGCAACGCCGGTCAGGACTCCTTCGGTCTGGTCGGCCTGTGCTCCGTCGGCCCCATCCTCGCGGTGATCATTTTGTCCTTCATTTATCACGGCACGCCCGAGGACACGGGCTATGCGCTTTTGCAAAGCCATGCGGATACCGTCGAGCTCGGCCACGAATACGTGCACGCCCTGCCCGAATACCTCAAGGAAGTGGCCGTTGCTCTGCTGCCCATCATTGTGTTCTTCCTCATTTTTCAGGTGCTCTCGCTGCGTCTGCCGCGCGTGCCCTTCCTGCGCATCATGGTGGGCGTGATGTACACGCTGCTGGGGCTTATGCTCTTCCTCACGGGCGCAAACGTCGGCTTTTCCTCCCTGGGCTATGTGCTGGGCGAAAAGATGGCCGACCCGCACTTCCGCTATCTGCTGATCCCCCTGGGCATGCTCATGGGCTGGTTTATCATCAATGCCGAGCCTGCGGTGCATGTATTGACCAAGCAGGTAGAAGTTTTGTCCTCCGGCGCGATCAGCGAAAAGGCCATCCGTCTGGCGCTGTCTGTCGCCGTGGCCTCCGCCAACGGGCTGAGCATGCTGCGCGTGATCACGGGCATGTCCATCATGTGGTTCCTCGTGCCCGGCTACGCCATTGCGCTGGCGCTTTCCTTTGTAGTGCCGCCCACGTTCACGGCCATCGCGTTTGACTCCGGCGGCGTTGCCTCCGGGCCTTTGACTGCCACCTTCATGCTGCCCTTTGCCATGGGCGCGTGCGCGGCGGTGGGCGGCAATGTGATGAGCGACGCCTTTGGTCTGGTGGCGCTGGTGGCCATGATGCCTTTGATCACCGTGCAGGTGCTGGGCGCGATCTCCACCATCAAGTCCCGCTCCGCCGAGCCCGCTGTATCCGACAGCGCGTACGGCGATTTCGATGTGATCGAATTGTGGGAGGTGTAAGTGCATGGAACTTAATTTTGTCATCACCATCCTTGACCGTGTGCGCAAGGAGGAATTGGCCGCGCTGTACAAGAGCATGGGCGCCAAATTTACTTTGAGCATGCTGGGCCGCGGCACCGCCACCAGCAAGCACCTGCTCACCAACGGCCTGACCGCCACCGAAAAGGCGCTCATCGCCACGGCGGCGGACGCTGAGGCCACCAGACAGCTGATGCGCACCGCCAAGAAAAAAATGTTTCTGGACATCCCCGGCAACGGCATCATGGTGTCCGTTCCCATTAAAAGCGTTGGAGGAGGTAAGACCTTGGCTCAACTGACCGATCGTACGCCCGCGGGCGGCGTAAAGCCCCAGGCTGAATATAATCACGAACTGATCCTCGTGGTCGTAAACGAAGGCCACAGCGAAAAAGTGATGGATATCGCGCGCGCTGCCGGCGCCGGCGGCGGCACCATCGTGCCCGCCAAGGGCACGGGCAATCAGCAGCCCGAAAAGTTCATGGGCATCTCCCTGGCCGATGAAAAGGACATGATCTTTATCGTAGAGACCACGCAGAAGAAAGCCGCCATCATGCGCGCGATCATGGAGCAGGCGGGCCCGGACACCGCGTCCGGCGCGATCTGCTTCTCGCTGCCCATCTCGCAGGTGGTTGGTTTGCGCGTGGTGGAGGAAGACGAGGAATAATGGGAGAGACGATCGAGGGACGGCTTTTAAGGTAAAAGCCTCCCTCGAGCTCCCTCGAAAACCAGT
>JAZQXQ010000118.1:0-17456 GCA_045632965.1 Clostridia bacterium | reverse complement strand
ACAGACGGATATTGTCATTTTTCTGTCCGTATACGCACAGGCTGCAGGTGCCTTCATAGGTGGATGTGAGAATATCAACGCCGTTCCAGTAGGCGATCATGCTGCGGCCGTCGTGCAGACGGAAGGGGTAAATCTGCAGGGTGTTTCCGTCAAAATCAAAACCGTTCACGCGGATGGACGGCAGGCTTTCAACGGCGTAGGGAATATCCGCCGCCCCGCTGTCGCCCTGCAGAAGCGTCGCCAAGGCAGAGAGCGCGAAATCGGAGGGCTTTTGCGTGTAGGTACCTGTTGCGCGGCCGTCTCCGCCAAACACTGCGCTGATGACGCCAAAGTAGCCAAAATCCAGATAGCTGGCCTTGTCATCCACGCGGCCGTGCAGCGCTTCAATCATATCCATGGTGGAGAAATACGAGGTGAACGCGATATCGGCGTGCAGATCGCACAGCATGGTGCGCAGCAGCATTTTGGTTTGCTTGTCCTGCGTCCACGAAAAGCGCTTCATTGCGCCGTGACCGTCGCTGCGTGACTGCGCGCCCGACTCACCCTGCAGAAGGCGGATGTGCGGATTATGATGACGCACGATGCTGCTCAGCGATTTAATCATCTGTGCGCGCTTGTTGTCGCTTGAGGAATAAACATGGAAGGAAACGTAATCGATTACATCTGCAAGCCCCGTGGACAGGGCGTTATTGACAAATTCCAGATTGCCAATTTTGCCCAGAGCAAAGGCGGCGACCTTGGCATTTTCATCGGTTTTCCGGATGATCAGTGCCGTGTCACGGGCAAATTCGCCGTATTCCCGGGCATTGCGGCGCATGTCGCGGGCTTCCTTCTTTTCGCCGTCAAAGTGCTTCCACGAATAGGCGCAGTCCGGCTCGTTCCAGATTTCATACAGATGGATGCGGCCGGCAAAGTGACTGACGGTTGCTTCAACATAGCGCAGCCATGCCTGCATTTCACGCTGCGTGCCGATGGGCGGGCAGCCGACCGCGCCGAAGGTGACGCGCGCGGTATCGGTATACAGAGGATTGCCGTAGCTCAGGTTCAGCCACGGCTCCATGCCAAGGGAAATAAGCCTGTCCACAATCAGATCCAGCCAGGAAAAGTCATACACGCCTTCCTGCTGTTCGGTTTTCATCCAGCCGGACTGCAGACGGATCTTCTTGACGCCGATTTTCGACACCATGTCATACGCCTTTTCGGGATCGAATACATCACGGTCAAGCTTTTCAAAGCCAATGCCGAGGCGGGAAAAAGCCACATCTTTCGCAGCGGCATAATGTACTTTGCCAACGGGGATCAGTCGTTCCATACAATCATCCTCCATCATCGCGGCTTTATTCTTTACAGAATGTTCTTGATCGCTTATAATAATTTCATTATATCATGATATACTGCATGATATAGGTTATATATTCATGTGTTTTGTCATGATCTTATGATTTGGGAGAGTGTGTATGCTGAAGGCTGAGAACGGTGTGTACTGCGGCGTGTTTGACAGCAAAATCATGCGCAAGGCGCAAGCGAAAAGTGAAAACCGAACTGTGCAAAGCTATGAGCTGGAATTATTTCACACGCAGGCAGGCGTGAGCCATATCAATAACGCTTGTTATGCCACGCGCCGGGGCATGCTGCTGTGCGCCAAGCCCGGACAAATCCGTTACAGCGATTTTCCTGTATGCTGTTCCTTTATCCGGATCCCGCCGGGATTGGATGCGGATATAGAAAAGCTTTTGCAGCTGCTGCCGGATTGTACATATCTGTCCGATGACGGCGAAACGGATACTTTAATGGCGCTGTTTGCGCGCCTGAGCGCCTGCTATATCGGCGCTTCCGAAAGCATCGTGAATGACTTGCGCAGCAATTATCTGCTGATGGAAATTCTGTATCGGGTGAGCCGGCTGTGTCTTGGCGACAGGGAGAATATGGCGGGCGCACCTGTCAGCCGTATCACGCGGGAAGCATACGAATACATCAATGAAAACTATCGCGGGGATTGCTCTCTTGCTGCGATCGCGGATGCGGTGCAGATATCTCCCAATCATTTGCATGTGGTGTTTGCACGCGAAACAGGCATGACGCCCTTTGCGTATGTACTCAAAAAGCGCATTGCTCATGCGCAGCGACTGATCATGGCAGGCGATAAGAGCATGCTGGAGATTGCTTTGGAAACCGGCTTTTGCTCGCAATCGCATTTCAACAAGGCATTCCGCTCCGCAACCGGAACCACGCCTGTGCAGTATCGAAAGCAATTGCTCAAGCAAGGCGTGGATAAATATGATGGTTGACCACAGAGCGCTGTTGAAGAACAGGAGAACAATCCATCCGGACAAAATTTCCGCTGCAAACTGCGGAAATTTGATGGGGGATTGATCTGGAGGGAGAGCGGGAAGGTCAACGGAAATAATTTGACAGCGGAAAAATATGTATTGACATCGAGCACTTAAATCGTTATACTATCATTATAATGTGTTTATTTATGCGATGAAAGTAAATCGATTTACTGCGTGAGAGAGCGGTTTCAAAAGGAGAGGTGAAAAACCGGTGAGCGCTACGATTGCAGACGTTGCCAAACGAGCCGGCGTGTCACCTGCCACCGTATCCAAGTTTCTGAACAAGAAAGCGGTATCTGAAAAGAACTGCGAGCGCATCAAAGAGGCAATTCAAGAACTGAACTATCAGGTAAATGATTTTGCAAGAAGCCTGCGCACCAATACGTCAAAATTGATCGGTTTGCTTGTGCCGAGTATTGATTATACTTTTGCCACGTCGTTATTCAGAGAAATGGAAGAACGCCTGACAGAATATGATTATGGCTCTGTGCTGTATAATTACCATCACAACGCTGCTACATTTGTTGAGAAAATCGCGCTCATTCGTCAGCGGATGGTTGATGGCGTCATCGTTCTTATCAGCGGCGAAACAAACGAATTGATCCGACAGGGGCTGCATGAGCTTCAGCTGGCAAAGATTCCGTTTGTGCTGGTAAATGGAAAAGTGGACGGTATCGAGGCCGATACTGTGCTGGCGGACAACACACAGGCAATTTATACCTGCGTATCCCACCTGCTGGAGAACGGGCACCGCAAAATCTGTTTGGTTATGGCGCAAAGCAATAGCTACAACGCAAGGGAGAGAGTAGCGGGGTTGCACAAGGCCTATGCAGAATTCGATTTGCCGGTTGACAAGGAACTGATTTTTTGCTACGACAGCCAGGAAAAATGGATGGTGAAAGCAAAAGAAACGCTGACTGAATTTGTGCAGGCGCATCCGGAGATAACTGCGCTGGTTTTACCCAGCTATCGCATGGCCGTTGTCAGCCTCCAGGTCAGCCGTCAGTTGGGAAGACAGATCGGCAAGGATATAGCATTGGTTGGTTTTGACTGCGATATAGTCAACGATGCGCTGGATCCGCCCCTTACCTATATGCGTTTGTCGGCTGACGAGATCGCGATCAATGCCATTGGATTGATGCTGGATGGCATCAAATCAAACGAAGAAAAAGCACCGCAGCTGATTCGCGTTCCTGCACAAATGGTAAAAGGCAAATCCGTTTTCAGGATTTGAAAGACATCGGAGAAAAACGAAAATGAACGCTCAGCATACGAACATAGTGCACCAGCAGTTTACTGTTTATCCGGGAATAGAGTATATCAAAGAGGTTTTTGAGGATGAACAGGATGGACGGCAGAGCGCTTATGTTTTGCGAATCTGCCGCGAGGCAAATGTCAGGATTGATACTGTTATGAATCCTGACGGAAGCTTTGCCCTTCAGAAACCCACGGTTTCTGCAAAGGCATGCCGGAATACAAACGAGACGCTGATCGGCGTTGTCAATGCGGACTTTTTCAACATGACCAACGGTATTCCTTGGGGCGCTGTGGTAATGAACGGCAGCGTCATAAAAGAAGAAATGCCGGACAACACGCATTTTTTCGGCATTTATCGGGATGGCACTCCCGTCATCGGCGATAAGGCGACCTTCTTGAAAAGTAAACAAGATCTTAAAATGGCAGTAGGCGGCCGGGATATTCTGGTTGACGGAGAGCATGTTCCGGAGCCTGTCATTATGACGGAGCCTGCTCGCCACCCAAGAACTGCCGTGTGTATTTGCGAAAACGGCGATTTGATGCTCGTTGCACTTGAAGGACGTAATCCGGGCATAGCAGAAGGATTGCATCTGCAGCGCTTCGGGATGTATCTCAAAGCCTTGGGCGCCAAGCAGGCGCTCAATTTGGATGGCGGCGGATCCACGATCATGGCGATACGTATGCCGGGACAACAGGACATCGAAACGGTGAACACGCCTTCGGATGGTTTTGAACGCGTTTGCGCAAATGGCATTGCCATATTTGCGAAGCAAAAAGGGAATGGCGTTTGCCAGGGCGCTTTTGTAACGCCGCAGCAGGAGTACGTTGCGCCGGGGACCTGTTTAACGATGTCTGCTTTGGGGCTGGATAACTTGTTGGATCCATGTGCGCTGCCTGAGAATATTCGGTTTTCTATACCGGATGACAGCGAATGCGCCGTATCAGAAGACGGTATTTTTCTTGCGGCACAGACTGATTGCGATGTAACGGTTGCCGTTTCGACGGACGAGCGATTTCTTGGGTCAGCCTTGCTGCATGTAAGAACGCCGGACAGCTTGCATCTTCCCGCTTCCAGTATCTATGCGGAGAATGCAACGCATGAATTGAGCGTTACAGCCACCTGGAAGGGACGTGAAGTGCTTACCAACACCACCAGCTATCGCTTCAAGCAGCTTGATGACATTGGCCGGTTTGATGAACAAGGCTTTTTCCATGCGAAGCAGGAAGCGTGCGAAGGTGATGTGCTCGTCAGCGCCAAAAACAACGGCCCTGCTATCGCAGTACATGTGCGTGTGGGCAGACTTCCACAGCAGATTACGCCTGAAGACATTGTGACAGCAGGCTGCAGCATTTGCCGCGACCGTCCTCTTTCGTTCTCGCCCCGCAGCGGGGAACGGGTTTATCTGCTGGAGCTTCAACAGCCGGAGGCTGAATTGCAGTTTGATGCTTTGATCCATAAAAAACCAAAGGCTGTCGGTATATGGGTTCACAGCATAGAAGGCGCATTGCCAACGTTCGCTCTAACCGCTCACAATGAAACGGAAAAATTGCAGCCATCGCTATTTGAATGCGTGAAGCCGTATGATTCGGTGTGGACTTACATGGAGGCATTTGTTGTAAGCGGCGATGTACTGCAGCAGGTGATGAAAATCAGCCTTGCTATGAAGGGGGAAAAAGGCGCACGATTTGCCATTGACAGTTTCTGTCTGGTATATGATTATGCGGATGACGATACGCCATCGCCCGAAATCAAACGGGTATCCATTAAAAAATATGCCCAATCCGGCGACAAGGAGCGCATCAAGATCACGGCATACTTTGGTGTTGGCGATCTGAAACCCTGCTACGCGCCTATCGATTACAAACGGCTGCGTATCTTCGTGGACGCAGCGGAGTACACAGGGATGCCGGGGCATTACGGCGTAAACAAAGGCGCTGCCTCTTTGATGCTGCATAACATTTTCGTCAGCAAAGGTATCCACCGCGTAAGCGTGTGTGCGCAAGCATATGGCGGCAAACAGACGTGGGAAAACATCACTTTTGATACAGAACAGCTGGAGATCATCCGCTGATAATGAAACAAGGAGGACTACATGAAAAACGCTACTCCTGCTACAGGCCTGGCAGCCTTGCCCAGAAAAAACTATTGGAAACGATTGGGTAAAAACGTGCGCAAGAACTACGTTCTTTACCTGTTTTTGCTGCCGACGATTGTGTGGTACATCCTGTTCCACTATCTGCCCATGGGCGGCATTTACGTCGCGTTTACCCGTTACAAGGGCGTAGGCGATGTGTTTGCCGCGAAGTATGTGGGCCTGAAATGGTTTGAGAGCTTCTTCAAATCCAAATATGCATCTACCACCATTATCAACACCCTGCGTTTGTCTTTGTATGCGCTGGCGCTGTTCCCCCTGCCCATCATCGTGGCGCTGATGATCAACGAGATCCGCCAGAAAAAGCTCAAGAGCGTAGCGCAGACCATCATGTATGCGCCGCACTTTGTATCGCTGGTTATTCTGGTCAGTATGATCCAGCTGTTCTTCGCTTCCAAGGGCCCGGTCAATACCATCATTGAGGCCTTGGGCGGAACATCCCTCAACTTCCTGACCAGCACAAAAATCTACCCGCACTTGTATGTCTGGTCGGGTATCTGGACGTCGCTGGGCTGGAACACCATTATTTATACAGCGGCCCTGTCGAGTGTTGACCCCGGTCTGCACGAAGCCGCCACGCTGGACGGCGCGAGCATCCTCCAGCGCGTACGCCACATCAACATTCCCACCATCACGCCCACCATTATCATCACGCTGATCCTGCGCGTGGGCAACATCATGAGTCTGTCCACCGAAAAGAGCCTGCTGCTGCGCAATGACATGAACATGTCGGTATCTGAAACGATCGGTACCTTCGTGTATAACCGCGGCTTGATCGGCGGCGACTTTGGTTACGCTGCGGCTGTCGGCCTTTTCCTGAATGTGGTTAACCTGGTGATGATGCTCACGGTTAACTTCATTTCCAAAAAAGTCAGCGAAACCAGCCTGATCTAAGGAGGGGAAAACATGAAAATCAAACATTCGTTCACGGATAAACTGTTCCTGATATTCTGTTATATCATGGTTGCCCTTCTTGTGCTCATCTGCATTTACCCGCTGTGGCTGGTGATTATCTATTCTATTTCCAATCCCGATAAGGTAAATGCCGGTAAGGTGTTTTTCCTGCCCAACGGCCTCAATCTGGACGGCTACCGTGAGGTGTTCAAACATAATGATCTGATGAGAGGTTACTGGAACACCATTACGCAGACGCTGGTCGGTCTGGCAGTCAACATGTGCCTGACCATCCCCGCCGCCTATGCCTTGTCCAAGCCGGGTCTCAACGGCCGCAAATTTTTCATGACCCTGATCGTCATTACCATGTACTTCAGCGGCGGTCTGATCCCCAGCTACCTCAACATGCGCAATCTGGGCCTGCTCAACAACTGGTGGGTCATCCCGCTGACCGGTGCTGTATCTTCCTATAACCTGATCGTAGCGCGCACCTTCTTCGCCAGCGGCGTGCCGCGCGAGCTGGAAGAAGCCGCCGAAATCGACGGCTGCGGCACGGCAGGCACCTTCTTCCGCATCGTGCTGCCCCTGTCCAAAGCCATGCTGGGCGTTATCCTGCTGTACTACACCGTAGCGCACTGGAACAACTACACCACCGCTCTCTATTACATGCCCGCCACCAACGATTACTGGCCGCTGCAGATGGTCATCCGCAAGATCATGTCGGACGTTATCCAGGCTTCGGCTTCGGACGACGAAGAAATGTACATGTATTACAGCAGAATCTACAACATGATCAAGTATGCTGTTATCGTCGTTTCCTCTCTGCCCGTGCTGATTCTCTACCCCTTCCTGCAGAAGTACTTTGACAAGGGCGTTATGCTCGGTTCTGTTAAGGGTTGATATATTACGTAACTATCAGGCAAACAGCCTGATAAAAATAGAAAGGAGAATACCCCATGAAAAAGACCCTCGCGCTGTTCCTTGCCATGGTGATGCTGCTCAGCAGCTGCGCAGCCCTGGCCGAAACCGCCACCTTCAAGAACACGGATATTTATCCGCTTGAAGGCGATCACAAGTTCGTGATCACTTCTACCGAATTCCAGGAAAAAGACTGGTATCCCTTCATCGACAACTTCGCTATTGCTACCGGCATTGATTTCGAAATGAACGTCGTTGCCAAGGAACAGGTTCCGCTGCTGATGGCTGACGATAAGACTCGCCCTGAGTTCCTGTACGGCCGTTATACCAGCACCTCTCTGACCATTGACCAGATCAACGAGTATGGCATGGCCGGCGCTCTTGTCAACTACGCCGACTATCTGGATCAGATGCCCAACCTGAAGTCCGCCATCGAGCGCGACCCCGATCTGCTCTCTTACGTAGTAAATGAGGACGGCAGCTTCTACACCCTGCCTACCCATGTCAACACCATGTCCATGGGCCATCCTGTGTACTACATCCGTACGGACCACATCGCGCTGGCCGGCTGGGATCATGTTCCCGCCACCGTGGATGAGTTCATCCAGTGCATGCGCGACTGCAAGGCTTACTTCGAAGCCATCGATCCCCAGTACATCGCCATGACCGACATCAACGGCACCTCCTATGGCTGGCAGGGCAACTCTACCAAGGCCTTCTTCCCCGCCTTCGGCGATCTGCTGGAGCCCGGCATCACCACCACCAACGAGGGTAAGGACATCATCGTGGGCGTGACCACCGAGCAGTACAAGCGCCTGCTTAAGTTCTATCACACCCTGTATGCTGAAAAGATCCTGGATCAGGAATTCGCCACCGCCACCAGCGACTTCATGCAGCCCTTCATGGCTGACGGCCACACCACCGTTAATGCCAACATGACCTCCATGAAGGCCGCGATGTTCCCCTCCGGCAACATCGACCTGGCGATTCCCGAACCCCTGACCAGCGAATGGCAGAGCGAAAAGCGCGTGCTGCTGGCTGACAAGTACGGCTGGATGCTGGGCACCATCAACGCCAAGTCCGACAATATCGACACCGTTCTGGCTTTTGTTGACTCTCTGTATGCTACCGAAGACAACCCCGTTGACGACGACGGCGGCCTGTGGGGCCTCTCCTTCTGGCTGGGCAAGTGCGGCGTTGACTGGGAGTGGCTGGAAGACCGCAGCGGCTATCGCCTGCTGACCCGCGAAGGCTACGAAAACCGTTCCGACTACACTACCGGCGCTACGCTGGGCTGGGCTCCCTACATCGGTGAAGTTCCCGCCGTTCAGATGAACGCCGACGGCACTCCCCATCTGAAGGGCTCCCGCGTTGTTAAGTCCCTGTATCCCTACGGCGTTACCATCACCCGCGTCGGCTGGCTGGACCTGACCGAAGACGAGTATGACACCTATCTGGATGTTTGGGCTGACATCGACACCTACCTGACTCAGATGCACGCCGCCTTCATCACCGGCGAAAAGGACATCGACGCCGAATGGGACAACTTCCAGGCTGAACTGATGGATATGGGCCTGCAGGATGTTATCGACGTTTACCAGGCTGCCCTGGATCGTTACAACAGCAAGTAATTCATAACCACTGCACAGGGCGGGACGGGAAACTGTCCCGCCCTTTTGTCGGAGGAATAATCATGAGTGAAGTCAGAAAAGTGATTCCCAATATTCTTTCCTGTGACCCGCCGGGGGGCGACAATCAATGGGAATGCATCTTCTTTAAAGTGCCGTTTAACGGTTTTCGTGAAGTAAGCGGATCGATTGCCAATGAAGTAACCGACCGTGAAGAAATGCGCGAGTGCGAGGGTGTGCTGGCTTTGCCCACCAACTACAGCGAAGACGGTGAGCCTGTTCCGCTGATAATTTCCTGCCATGGCGCGGGAAGCACGGTGTGCGAAGAAATGAACAAGACCGGCGGCGTTGCTTATTCCTGTGAGTGCCTGAAAAACGGCTTTGCGGTCATGGATGTCAGCGGTTCGCAACCTCACGGACTGACCATGGGCTGCCCTGAGCATATCTTTGCTGTGTATAAAGCCTACCGCTATGTCGTAACGCACTTCAACGTGCGCAGGGAAGTACTGGTCGCCGGCGGCTCCATGGGCGGCCATACGGCGATGAACTTTGCCAATACCTTCCCGTCGATTGTGCTGGCACTGGGGCTGTTCTATCCCCGTATGAGCATCGACGGCTTCACGCTCAACGGGCACTATTGTCTTGGCACCTGGGACAAGACGCAGGTGATCCATGCAAGCGGACTGAGCACACACGATTACGTGGCGCAGAACTATCGCTTCCCCAAGGACGAATGGTGTGAAGAAAACACAATCGGCTTTAATCCGTACCGCGCCCGCTGCTACTATAACCAGGAGGGCCAGCGCGTCATCATTCCGCCTTGTCCGGTCAAGCTTTGGCAGGGCGATGTGGATCAGCTGGTTGATCCTGCCATCACGCGTGAATATGTCGCTTCCGTGCGTCGCGCAGGCTGTTATGTGGAATATCATGAAATGGAAAATGTTGGCCACAAACTGAATAATGTTATGTACAAAGAGTTGCTGTATTGGTTTAATCGCTTTGTTTAAGAGAATTGCTTCTGTTGTTTTTATCTGTTAATGATAAGGTGTTTGACAACGAAATTGATTGCAATTCAATTTGCGGTCATTGACCATTTGCTGCGATTGAGATAAGCAAAAAACACCGATCTGCAAGTTCGCAGGTCGGTGTTTTTTTAGTGCGATATTATTTGCGAAGACCTTTGGGGTAGTGGTTTTTGATCATTCCTTCACTTGCCTTGCCAAAGCCGATTTGATAACCTCGGTAGCTGAGTACAACGAAGCCTTTCAGATTATCAGCGCAGGGGATGATGTCGCCGTGCAGATAAGAAATAATCTGCTGATCGTCAAGAACGAATGTGTTTTTGAAAGGCGTACTCAAAGCAACGGCGTGATCGGGGATGAATGCTTTTCCCTTAAATTCACCCAGGTGCAGGCCGGCACGCAGAATGCGGATGCCGCGCAAATCGGGATAGTTGTTAGGGAGAATAACGGGACGACCGCCTAAAAGAGCATTAGGTATCAGCTGTGCATTACAATGGACCTGCTCAAAGAACGAAGAAATGGCTTGAGAAGCTTTGGCGTCGATAGCGGGTAACGAGGGTTTGCAGATCGGCGTGGGTTCATTTCCTTCTTTTTCAAGCAGGGCGACAAAATGCCCTTCTCCGCGCATTTTGTGAGGCCAAAGGTGCAGAGAACCCTGCGGCGCATCCTCAAGCCCGGGAAGCGAAAAAGCACACAGATGGAAGTCAGGATGCTGCGAGAGAAAAGTTTCGATTACGCCTTCGTTTTCGTGCTGATTGAAAGTACAGGTGCTGTATACCATGCGACCGCCTGCACGCAGCATTTGCGCCGCGGCGTTAAGTATACCGATCTGACGCTCTGCACAGCGCATGGGAGATTGCTCGTTCCATTCGGCTCGGCTTTCGGGATGCTTGCGGAACATGCCTTCACCGGAGCATGGTGCATCAACAAGAATCTTATCAAAATAGCAAGGCCATTTTGCAGCTAATTGGTCAGGATACGCACTTGTGACGATGGCATTTGCTATTCCCATACGCTCAATATTGCGCGAAAGAATCTGAGCGCGGTTGGGGATAGGTTCATTGGCGACGAGGAGCTTCAATTGAGCGCTCATGGCCAGCTGCGTGCTTTTGCCGCCGGGCGCGGCGCAAAGATCCAGCACGCGGTCGCCGTCCTGTGGGGCGAGCACGGCTGCAGCCGTCATGGCAGAGGGTTCCTGGATGTAGAAAGCGCCGGCTTCATGCAGCGGCGTTGCACCGGCTAAAGAGTCAATGGACAGGTAATAGGCGTTTTTTGCATACAAAACACGCCCTTCCAGTTCGTTTTCCGGAAGGGAAATACGTTCATCTCTGAAGCGCAATCCGCGCGAATAAGGCTGCTGATAAGAAGCAAGAAATGCTTCAAATTCATCCCCAAGCATTTGCTGCGTATGATCTAAAAACGCCTGCGGAAGCAAAAAATCATTTGTCTGCATGATTGTTTTCGGAACTCTGCTGCCAAAGCGGAGTGTTGTCGGAGGGGTAAACGGCGCTGTGGAAAGCTTCACGAGCGTGCACCGGCGGGGCGGGATATACCGTATAAGGCGTTTCACTATCATCAAGTGAAGGCAATTTGATGTGAATACGGCGTTTGCGGTTGTGCTTTACATGACGATCGCTTCTTCTGCGCCGAACGGGAACGTCCTCTGCCGGGGTAACTTCGGGCTGTGGTGTCGGCGCGTCCGTCACGGTTTCGTATTGCTCGAACCGGGGTTCGTTGATGTATTCGCTGATCTGGGGATCGACATCAAGCTCAAAGCTGTCAATGCCGTTTTCATATCCGTCGATAAAAGCATTTTCTTCAGTGGTGCGACGGTCGAAGATGCGCTTGAACTTTGAAAGCCATACGCGCTGCGGGTGCCAGCGAAGAATATAGACAAGCAAATCAATCGTGACACCGCCAATCAGCAGGATACAGACAAGCGATAGCCAATGCCGTCCCAACCAGGCGAAAATGCTGACGGAATCGCCAGAAAAAATACTGAAGACATCACTGAATACACCTCTGACCCAGCTGAGCAGAAGTTCGAGGATAGAATCACTGAAATTACTCATTCTTTATTCGGCTGCGATTTCAATGGTGATCAGCAGCGTGTCCTGGCTAAAATAGGATATATCGGCATTCTTGGAAATGCGAACACTGCGGTGAATAGTGGCAGATGCATCGGATACGTTGATTTTTTCGGTAATGAATTCGGAAAGAAGCAGCGCGGAGGCGTTTTCGATCCACGTGTCAGTGCCTGCGACAATCAATGAGGAAGGCTCAGTCGTAATGCTCTTGATAACATATCCGCCCGCAGGTGTGCCGGTTGTAATATCCAGTGCGTTGATGGGGAGCGTTTTGCTGGCGTAGACATTTTGCTCTACGAGAATGGTATCGAGCAGGACGGATTCGCTTGTCACTTCGATCAGTGTCATATCGATGCCGTTGCCGGCTGTATCCACCAATTTGAAGGGGACAGCGGTGCGTTCGTTGCCGGTATCGGAGAGAAGACCAAGATCGTAATCCACCACGCAGCGGACGATACTGTTTACCAGGGATTTGGGACCGGAGACGGTAACATACAAAGGATCTGCCGTTGGCGCGGCAGCATAGAGATTTTCAGCCAGCTGGCCGGTAATGTTCAGACGAACGGGGATACGGCTGCGCGTAATGTATTCTTCCACGGTGACCGCTACGGATTCAACGCTCAGGTCGGACACAGAGCCATAGGTGGTTGTATTGGTAAATCTGACAGGCAGCGTTTGTTCTCCAGTGGCTTTGATTGAGGACAAATCAATGCGGGGATTATAATTGGTTGCGGTAACGCTGTTATACATGCGCTGAGGAACTTCAACGCGCATTTTCAGTGTGGGCAGTTGGTCAAGTCCGTCCACGACAATATAGCCGTTGCGGCGCAAAGTATCGGAATTGGTAACATTGATGGTGACGTCGGTGAAGGTTTTCTCGCGCGTGAGCGTATCATCCTGCGTAATCAAACCGCCCCAAAGAAAAACGGCGATGAGGAAAGAAAGCAGTTTCCAGGGCCAGTTTGGAAGGACATACTTTTTCAGCCATACAACAAAAGGATGCTGCTGAACGGCGGATTCGTTATTCTGCATCTTGCTTCCTCCCTTTCAGCCATTTTTTGATGGTGTCAAGCGCAGACGCATTCGGCTCATGATACATTGTAGCCAGGATTTCTTTGATTGCCTTGGCGTCAAGATGACGGATCAGCTTGCCGCCGCGCGCCATGCTGATAATGCCGGTTTCTTCGCTTACGATAAATACGATGGCATCCGTCGTTTCGCTTACGCCGATGGCGGCACGATGGCGGGTACCAAGATCGCGGTTGATGGCATTGGATTCGCTCAGCGTCAGAACGCAGGCGCCGGCCATAATGCGCGAGCCACGGATGACAACAGCGCCGTCATGCAGCGGCGTGTTGGGTTCAAAAATATTTTCAAGCAGCGGCGCAGAGATATCGCTGTCAAGGCGCGTGCCGGTTTCAAGCACGTCTTTGAGGCCGGAGCGGCGTTCAAATACGATCAGTGCGCCGACGCGGCGGCGCGACAGGCGCAGCAGACACTGGGTGATTTCTTCGATGATGCGGTTGTTTTCTTCGGTTTCGCGATGAGAATGATCCAGTTTGGCGCTGCGGCCAAGCTGTTCGAGAATTTTGCGCAATTCAGGCTGGAAAAGAATGATCAGCACAACGGCGCCGTTGCTGAGAATCAGATTGAGAATCCAGGACAGAGCGGTCAAGCCCATCATGTTAAAGACAAGACAAGCAAGAACCAAAAGCATAAGGCCTTTGATTACGGCGCTTGCCCGCGTTTCCTTTGTGAGCATGATGAGATGATATATGAGCACTGCAACGATCAGAATGTCAAGAATATCATGCAGCTGAGGACGGTGAAAAACATTCCAAAAGAAGGTCTGTGCCTGATCCCAGAACGAAGACAATTGATAAAACCTCACTTTCTTCCAGTTTACTTACATTATAACAGATTTTATGGATTTGTTAAGTGCCAAATATAAAATTATTACAATTAAATATATCATTTTGAAAACACTTGCGGCCAACGCCGGTGTTTGCGCAAGCGCGAATTATATGCTATAATCAATTGACAAAAGGAGGCGTTATTGTTGGATCATGAGGGCCATCGCAAAAGATTGAGAGAAAGGTTTGCTGCAGCCGGTCTTGAGGCCTTTGCGCCGCATGAAGTGCTGGAGCTTTTGCTGACTTATGCCATACCGCGCCGCGATACAAAACCGATTGCCTACGCGCTGATTACCCGGTTTGGTTCGCTGCATGCCGTTTTGCAGGCTTCGGCTGCGGAATTGATGCAGGTGGATGGCATCGGCGAAAATGCTGCAACCTTGCTCAGTATGATGATGCCCTTGTTCCGCGCATATCACAAAAGTGCGGAGCAGGATACGCCCGTGCTTAAAAATCTTCAGCAATGTGTCGATTACTGCAAAGGGCTTTTCAGCGGCGAGCGATATGAAAAGCTGTATGTTATCTGCCTTGACGGCAGGATGCGCAGACTCAATACCGTCCTCATTTCCAGCGGCGACGTCAATGAAGTGCCGATGTTTGCCCGCCATGTTTTAAGCGCTGCCAGCAGGTGTAATGCCAGCGGATTGATTATCACGCATAATCACCCAAGCGGAACGGCGCAGCCTTCGCATGAGGACATTTTGCTGACGGATTCTCTGGCGCAAATTCTGTCCGGAATCAATGTGAAGCTTTTTGATCACGTTATTGTATCGCCGCAGGATATTTTCAGCTTCCGACGCGGCGGGCTTCTGGAGCTTGAGGAAGATATGATTCCGTCAGCTGCGCAGCATCCGGAGCGCTTGGTATCCATCTGCGGAGGGATTATGCGCAGCGATTTGAACAAAGGAGAAATGGAATGCATCGAAATCGGAGATTATCTCGAATGATCCGCTTGTTTTTGTATCTGTTGCTGATTGGTTTTGCCTGCTGGACAGCGCTGGTGGCTTTTGTTGCCTATAAAGAATATACCATGCCGTCACCTACTGGTGAAACGCAGGCGATCATTGTCCTGGGAGCACAGGTGCGAGAGGACGGCACGCTGAGCCTTCAATTGCAATGGCGCATGGAAGAGGCGCTTAGGCAGTATCAGGCACACCCTCAGCTGATTGTTGTATGCGGCGCTCAGGGAAGCAATGAACCGGCGCCTGAAGCGCATGTGATGCGCGACTGGCTTGCGGAACGAGGCGTACCGGAAGATCAGATCCTGATGGACGACGCTTCCTTCAATACAAGGCAGAATCTCGAAAACGCCAAGGCGCTTTTGCCTGAGAACGTGAAAAAGGTGTTGATTGTCACCAGCAATTATCACCTGCCGCGCGCCATGGCACTGGCTGAGGATATAGACTTTACTGCCGAAGGTACGGGCAGCCCGATCAAACTGATCTACTGGCCGAAGAACCACTACCGTGAGGCGCTGGCCTGGGTTAAGTATCTATTGCAAAAGTGGGGCCTGATGGCTTATTGAAAAGAAGCAGTTCAAATTTTGAACTGCTTCTTTTGCTATATACTCATTTCGCGGCAAATGCTGTTTCTTAGCAGCGGCAGCCTTTCTTTAGGCTTGCCAAGCACCCACATCAATTTGGCTACGGCGGCTTCGCTGGTCATATCGCGGGCACTGATGACGTGATTGCCCGTTACATCGCGGCCTACTTCGTAGATAGAAAAATCGGCTTTTTCATACATGCACTGTGTGGTGACGAGTATGGTTACGCCGCTCTCGGCCAGTTCGTGCAGCGCGCCGATCAGGTTGCGGCGAATATAATGCAATCCGCCAAGACCGAACGCTTCGACCACCAAGCCTTTGTATCCAAGGGCAGCAATCTGCTTGAGAATGCGCGTGGACGTGCCGGGGATCAGTTTAAGAAGAAAAACATGCGAATCAATCTCATGACCGTATACGCTTTGCGGCAGCATGGGATCTTTCATCTCGTGCTGGATGTGAACGCCGTCCGAATCAATTGTGCCGCACAGGGAAGCGTTGATGCTGGCAAAGGCGTCAAACGAGGTTGTGCGCAGCTTTACAGCGCGCGTGCCGGCAATGATGCGGTGATTGAAAACAACATAAACGCCGCGGGAGAGCTTGCGCGCGGCTTCTGCGGCCTCACAAAGGTTGATGCGCGCATCTGTCAGAGGATGATGCAGCGGCAGCTGCGAGCCAGTGAGAATGACAGGTTTGTTCACATCGCACAGCATAAAGGAAAGAGCGGCGGCAGTATAGGCCATGGTATCCGTGCCGTGGGTAATGATAACGCCGTCGGAATTTTCCAGAGCAGCACGGACGGCAGAGGCAAGCTGCTGCCATTCTTCGGGCTGGACATTGCTTGAATCCAAATGGAAGACGTCAACGCCCGTACAGTTTTCGACCGGGCAGGTTTTCAGGATATCTTCGGCTTTGAGGGCGGGGGAGAGGCCACGTTCGGTCGGAGCGCTGGCAATGGTGCCGCCGGTAGCCAGCAGCGTCAGATGCTTTTCCATAAAATACTGCCTCCAATTGACATATCTTTGAGAATTATAGCACATTCTTAATGAAAAAGAAACCAGCCAAAGGTTGCAATTATTCAAAGATTATCGTATAATAGCCTTTGTGTGCAGAGGAGAGGCTGCACGTTTCGTTGTGGGCAAAAGTATTTGGATTTCTGGAGGCGTCGGATGGAGACAATTCTTGGGTTAGCACGCGCGCTGATCGTACTGTTTGCGATCTATTGTTTTCTGTGCGCTCCCAATCTGCTCCGCCGAAAGCTTTCGCACAGACAGCTGACAGCGTTTGATTATGCGCATCGCGGCCTTCACGATAAGCGCATCCCCGAAAACAGTCTGCCGGCTTTTGAAAAGGCCGTGCAGGGCGGATACGGCATTGAGCTTGATGTTCGTGTTACGCGCGATCATGTTCTTGTTGTCCATCATGATGAAACGCTCAAACGCTCCTGCGGCGATCAGCGGCGCGTGTGTGATGTTGCGCTTTCCGATCTTCAGCAGCTGCCCCTTTTCGGCACGAATGAGTACATTCCCACCTTTGACGAAGTGCTTAACCTTGTCGATGGTCGCGTTCCGCTGATTGTTGAGCTTAAAACGGACTTTTCCAACAAGGTGCTTGCTCAGCAGGTTTACGAGCGTCTTAAACACTACAAGGGTGTATACTGCGTGGAATCGTTTGATCCCTTTGCGGTGCGCTGGTTTAAAAAATATGCGCC